>JBBRHH010000080.1:0-15199 GCA_038222915.1 Tepidisphaerales bacterium | reverse complement strand
GTCATAGCGAACTTCCGGACGAACCGAGAAGTTCGACAGGAGCGTCTTGACGGCGCTGGCCGGATCTGCGGCGAACGGATGCCAGGTGACGCCGAGGGTGGCTTCGAAGAGATGATCTTCGATACCAGTGCGGGCGCCGTCCTGGTCATGGAACCATTCCGCGCGGGCGTTGGCGGTGAGGTTGTCGTTGATGGTGTACTGGGCGTATCCAGCAACGCCGTACCAGGATGCATCACCCACACCCGGGACGCTGGCTTCCCAGCCGTAATCCGCGTTTACCGTGAAGTTCCACTTGTCGTCGAGCTTGTAGCTGACGATGCCGTCAACCACAGTGCGGTAGTGGCTGCTGTCATCCGCCTGCTCCGGGCCGGAGATGAAGTTGAAGACGAAGGTCCAGGCGTCCTTGACGTACTTGATTTCGCCAATGACGTCGATGGAGCCGTTGTTGTCTTCGGTGGACTGTTCCCAGCCGCGGGTGATACCGCCAACGATCGTCAGTTCCTTGGACAGGTTGTACGAAGCGAGCACGCCGGTGTGCGTGAACGGAATCGCGTAGGTGAACAGGAAGCTGTGGGAGTAGAGGGCGTTCTGGGTGGGGTTGATGTACTCCTGGCCGAGGAGAGTTATGAACTTACCAGCCGTAAGAAGCAGGGCGTGATCCGGGCCGAAAGGGATGTTCAGCGTGAGGTAGGCCTGGTTGAGGTCCCACTGATTGCGCGGCGGGTTGTTGTCGTCGTTGTGGTTGTCAAAGAGGCCATTGGAGTGGATGAACTTGCTGTCCGAACCATAAATGAACTCGACAGCGCCGCCTACGTCGAACTTCGTCGAATCGGCAATGCTGCGCGAGACGGCGATGTCGGCCTGGTGCAGAATGGCGCGGTTGTGGAGGTAATCAAACGCCCGGCCTTCATTGATGTTGCTGTTGGGGTCGTTGAAGTTCCAAGTGTATCCGCCTTCGACATAACCCGAGATGTTGATGTTGGCGTCTTTCAACACCTTCCCGACTCCGATGGCCGACAGACCGGCCATGATGGGGCGGTCGGGGGCGGGAGCGGGGGCCGCGGCAGTGTCATCCAACATGACCGGTTGCTTAAGAGTAAGCTCCGGGGCCTTGACGCCCGTAGAGGGCTCGGCCATCGCCAGCGAGGCACCCGACAGGGTCACCGCAGCGATTCCCAACAAACGATTGCGATACTTCATTCTTCGTCCTTCCCAAAAAAACAGTACTGCCCCGCTTTAAGTTGCGCGACTACGCGAAGCGTATGCCAAGGGTCAACCATGACCCTAAGCTGTTCCTGTAGGCGAACTTCGGAAATGAGCCTTAATAAACTTAAATCTATTAAAGAATGCTTAACAATCGCGCAAAGCGTCTGGAACAGCACCGGATTGTCCTATAACTGTGCAGTGGCCAATAAAATCGCCGACTGGAATATCCAGTCGGCGGAATGGTCGTCTAAAGTTGTGCTGATATAACGATTTAGGATTTCTTGGACGCGAAATCGCGCATCAATTGGGCAAGCGCCTGACAGCCTTCCACAGGCACCGCGTTGTAGATGCTGGCGCGGATCCCGCCGACGGTGCGATAGCCCTTCAGGCCGATCATCCCGTTCTTGGAGGCGGTCTTTACCAGTTCATCGGTGAGCTCTTCGCTGGGAAGGCGGAAAGTGGCGTTCATGTGAGACCGCTGCTCCTTGACGGAGACCGTTCCCTTGTAGAAGCCGTTGCTTTGATCCACGGCGTCGTAAACCATGGCGGCCTTGGTGGCGTTGCGTTTTTCCATGGCGGCCAGGCCACCCTGCGCCTCGAGCCAGCGGAAGACTTCGAGAAGGATGTAGATGCCGAAGGTGGGCGGCGTGTTGATCATCGATTTGTTTTCGGCCTGGTCCTTGAAGCTCCAGAGTTTGCTGGGCGTCTTTTTCTGGGTGGCGTACATGTCCTTGCGGACGAGGGCCAGGACGACGCCGGCGGGGCCGAGATTTTTCTGTGCGCCGCCATAGACCAGGGCGCAATCAGTGACGGGGTGGGGACGGGAGAGGAACTCGCTGCTGGCGTCGACGATGAGGTTCTTGTGCTTCGGCCAGGTTGGGAGGCGATGGCCGTGAACGGTCTCGTTCGAGCAGACGTGCAGGTAATCCGCTTCGGGAGAAAGTTTCCATTCGCCGGAAGGGGTGGAATGATCGAAGTTGGTGGATTCGGTGGTCGCGACGACGTTGACCTTGCCGATTTCCTTGCCGAATGAAGCGGCCTTCTTGCTCCACTCGCCGCTGACGAGGTAATCGCCGCTGGTGTGGAGGAAGTTCATCGGAATGGTCGTGAACAACTGGGTTGCGCCGCCCTGGAGGAAGAGGACGTCGTGGGTGTCGCCGATGCCGAGGAGTTTTTTGCACAGCGCGATTGCTTCGTCGGTGACGGCGTCAAATTCCTTGCCACGGTGGCTGACCTCGGCGATGCCGAAGCCCTTGCCCTGGTAGTCCAGAAGCGCGGCGGCGGATTTTTCGAGAGCTTCGGTGGGAAGCATGGCCGGTCCGGCGCTGAAATTAAAAATGCGATGAGCCATCGTCGTGTTCTTTCAAAAACAAAAGGGTCCAGTTTCAAATCGGGGAGCGAAACACGCTCGCCCGCAAAAAAAGCAGGGTGTGCTTCAGCACACCAGCAATTCCGCCATCCCCCGCAAAAGTTCTTTATAGGCCCCATCCGCCTACATTCAAGCCTCCGCCCATTGCCGCTTGATGAATTCCAGCACACGCGCGCCGGTCGCCCGAATGGCAGCTTCGCTGAATGGAGGCGATTCGACGCTGATCAGCCCGCGGTAATTGAGCTCCTTCAGGATGCGGAAAATGGGTTTATAGTCGGACTTGCCGCTTTCGCCGGGGGCGACTCTTCCTTCGGTATCGGCCAGATGCACGTGCCGGATTGCGCGAATTGATTCGCGAAGGCTTACAAGCGTCTCATTCTCCAGCCAGAAATGATAAGAATCGAGAAGGCATTGAAAGTTGGGGTGGGCGACGGCACGTACGTAGGTCATTGCTTCGGTCAATGAGTTGATGATGTTGCATTCGCCCTTGTTGAGGTGCTCAACGACGAGTGTGATGTCATTCTGCTTTGCAATGGGAGCGGCCATCTTTGCGAAGGTAATGATCTGGTTGCGGGCCTGGTCGCGGCCAAAGCCGTCGGGCACGTTTCGCGCGCCGCCGCTCCCGAAGACGAGTGTCGAGATGTTCACCTCGGCGGCGCGTCGGACAACGCATTGCATGTACGCCCGCAACGCGTGGGAATCCGCATCGGGCCCGGTGATTTTCAGATCTGCCGGGACGAGGCAATTGGCCGCCGGTACGGGAAGGCTGGTGGCTTTGGCGCGGTCCATGCCGGTCCATTGGTCGTCAGGCAGTGTGCCTTGCAGAAGCGCCTGGACGTTTTCTTCGACGAAGTCCCATCCTGCTTCACGAACCGCAGAGGCCGCCTCGAGAGGCGCACAAATTCCAAAACGCATAGGCAACTCCTTTGATTTGGGAAATAATAGAAGAAGACGGCCGGCTTGCCAGCGTGACTGTCGCGGAGTTCAGAGATCAGACAATATCCCATCCCTCGCCCGACCAGCCAGAGACGCGACGCAGGTCCTCAATGCCAAACCGGTCGGCCAGTGAGCGGACCTGCTTGCGGTCGGCCAACACCAGGCTTTGCTGGCTGTCGGAGTTCACGTGCAGGATGAATACGGAAAGATCGCGTGAGAGGTAAATGGCAGGCAATTGAAGATCGCCGGTCTCGTAGACCGTCAGGTCGTGCGTACAACGCGTGATGACCGCATTTGAGCAGACCATGCCGTTTCCCAACCTTCCTGAGCGTCGTGGAATGGTAGGTGACGGAGCGAGCCGGCGGCCAAGTATGCTGGCGGACGCGACATCCTATCCACATGTTCTGCACAGTCAGGCGATCAATGCATCAAGTCATCGGGATTGAAGAACAACTGATTGCGGGCGGTTCTGAGCACATTTCTGCGACGCAGTGAGGATATGGCAAGAGTGACCGTTCCGCGGCGCTCTCGTGTAGCATTTGGCGATGCACCGCATCACCCGCCGAATGGCGATTAAATCCATCGCCAGTGCAGCAATTGCCGTCTCAATTCCGACGCCGTTTGTTGCTGCAGCAGAATCGCCGGTCATCTGGCAGGGACTTCACGTTTTGCTGCGCGGCGACGACAACCTTGCCATTCTCCGCAAGCAATTACCGGCGCTGTCTGCGATCGGCGTTAACGTCCTCATCGTCGAGGTCGGCTATAGCTTCGACTTCAAGTCGCATCCGAAGTTGCGCGATGATCTTTCCATCACGCGCGACGCGGCCGCGGCTCTGAAGTCTGATTGCCGCAAACACGACATCCGCCTCATCCCAGAGTTCAACTGCGTCGGCCACCAGTCCTGGGAAGGTACAACCTTCCCTCTGCTCAAGCAGTTCCCTCAGTTCGATGAAACACCCGGCAAATTTCCCAAAAACAAAGACATCTATTGCCGAAGCTGGTGCCCCCTTCATCCCGAAGTCAACCCGGTCGTCTTCGCGCTCATCGATGAACTGATCGACGGTTTCGGGGCCGATGCGTTTCACGTTGGGATGGACGAGGTGTTTCTTGTTGCGTCGGAATTTTGCCCGCGTTGCAGGGGAAAGGACCCGGCCGAGGTGTTTGCAAAAGCGGTCAATGATCTGCACAAGCATCTGTCGGCGCGTCACGTTGAGATGCTGATGTGGGGAGACCGGCTGTTGGATTCCAAAACCACCGGCTACAGCAAATGGGAAGCTTCAGACAATGGGACGGCCGGGGCGATCGACAACATTCCCAGGGAGATCATTGTTTGCGACTGGCACTATGGAAAGCGCGACGACTATCCGACGATCCCGCTGTTCTTAAAGAAGGGATTTCGGGTTTGGCCGGCCGCGTTCAAGGAGGAGGCGGCGACGGCAGCGCTGATCGAGGCTGAAAAACGGCACCGATCCGATCGCATGCTCGGGCACCTGAGTACGACCTGGGGCGAGTGCCCGATCGACAAATTGGTGGATTGGCCGGCGTTGCGGTTGGCGGCGAAGAAATCGTGATGGTTAGAACTGCTGGGCGCCTTCGGAGACCGGCACGACTTTCTGAATGAGGACGCAGTTGCGGCCTTTGTATTCGGTGACGACGCCGGTGATGCGGAACTTCAGGTCGCGACTGGTTGTGGTGACGGCCGTCTCCATGCTCATCAGGTTCAGGTTGGGCAGGACGATCATCGGGGGGTCCTGCATTGCCTTGCCGTCGGATTCAAAGGTAAATTCGGTCTGGTTGTCGTTGACGCGAGTTAATCGCCCGATGCGGTTGACGACATAATTGCCTTCGCGGATGAGCTTCACGTCCGGCGCGCCCGGGGCGATGGTATTTGCGCCTGACTTGGCGTCCACGGTCGGCGCATCCTGGATGGGCTGAAGCACCTGGGCGGAGGGATTGGAGGGCTTGAGGAGATTCTTCAGGACGGTGTCGTTTGGCGCCACGGCGCCGGTGGGGCGCGTGGTGGCGGCGGGTTGGGTGGATTGCGCCTGAAGGGTGGAAGCTGAGAGAAGGAGCAGGCCGAGTGTGAGAGAGATGTGCATGGGTCGTCCTTGGTAAGGCCGGGGTCTCTGGAACCGTAGGATAGAGTATCGGCCCAGAGGCGGTGCGAGGTCAACACCAAGCGTGGCGCTACGGGCGGCGCTACGGTTTTGTTGTCGGCGTGATGACGATCCGGCCCTCGCCAGGGCGTGTGGCGGGCGTGGCGGGGGCGGGTGCTGCTTCCGTCGCGGGTTCGGGCGGCAGGAGGTCGCGCATTCGGAAAAAGAGTGGCTGTTCGACCGGGCCGGCCACAACGGGGCCGACGATGGTTCCGCCGGCGTTATTAACGTTCAGGATGACGCAACGGGGCATGTTGATGGCGTAGAGCAGTGAGAGAGCCCGGGCGCTGGGCTCGTAGCTGGAGGTGGGTTGAACCGTCGGGGGCGGCATGAAGACGGTTTGGGCGTTTGCGATGGTGGAGACAAATAGGACGCCGCACGCGAGGACATAAGGCTTCATGGCATTTCTCCGGCAGGGATCGAGACGCGTTCGATCGACAGCATGGTACCGCGCTGGCATTGGAGGCGGATGGTCAAAATGTTGAGGCCGTTGATCGGAAAACAAGCGAGGTTGAAGATGGAGAGGCCGTGCGGCCTGTGAGGCTTTACGATGAATCTGAATTAAGGAGGTTGATCAGGCGGGCTGCTAGCGGCTGTATTTGGGGCCGACGGCCCAATGCAGCTTTTCCTCAAGCGAGCGCCACTGGAGGTTGTCGGGGTTTTCCACGAGGAGCACGTCGTTGGGGCTGCGGCGGACGATGATTTTGTCGCCGGGGCCGACGCGCGTGCTGGTCTGGCCGTCGCAGAAGAGCGTGGTGCCGAGATTGACCGTTGCCGCTACGACAACGACCGTGCTCTTGGCGCTGACGACGACGGGGCGGAAGGAGAGGCTGTGCGGGCAGATGGGGGTGATGCACATGGCCTCGACGTCGGGGCTGACGATGGGGCCGCCGGCGGAGACGTTGTAGGCGGTGGATCCGCTGGGGGTGGCGATGATCATGCCGTCGCCGAAGTAGCTGACGCCGGTTTCGCCGTCGATGCCGAGCTCGAGCTCGATCATGTGGAAGGGGCGTCCGGCCGTGATGACAGCGTCGTTTAACGCGGTGGCGGAGAAGCGGCGTGCGCGGGCGACGCTCTTCACATCGCAGACGTTGCAGTTGGCGGAGACGTCGAGGACGGAGGTTTCGATCTGCTGGCGGCGGGTGACGGGGAGTTTTTTCTGGAGCAGGGAGTCGAAATGGCCGTCGAGTTGTTCTGGGGTGAAACTGGCAAGGAAACCAAGGCGGCCGAAGTTTACGCCGATCAAGGGGATCTGGAGGCCGTTGAGACGCCGGGCGGTGGAGAGGAGGGTGCCGTCGCCGCCGAGCACGAGAACGGCGTCGGCTTCGAGGTGGGAGAGGTCGGAGTGTCGGTCGGTGTCGACGCCGACGAGGCGGCCTTTGGCCTGCAGGCGGGCCGTGAGACTATCGAGCGTGGTCTTTACCGAGGCCTTTTCGAGGTTGGCGACGATGAAGACGCGGCGCAATTCGGGGTCAAGATGAGGCGTTGGCGTCGAGATAGCGTGTCCTGCCAATGAAAACGGTCGCCGTGAAAAGGCGGCCGGGGAAACGAAGGCACAAGGCCAATTCTGCTTAGGGCTGCTTCGTTTCCGACCTGACCCGGTTCACAGCCGACCCTTGCATCGCACCCGGCCACCTATTCACGGCGACCAATGTCTCTTTTGTCAGCGCGGAAGTGTGACAGGAACGGGTGGAAATGTCCAGATACGAGAGGCGTCTGGTCGCTACCCGTCGCTACGCGCGGCGAACGCGCGTGTCCTCTCATCGGTTTCTCATTTTCGCGCCATAAAATCGTCAGGTTGAGGGCAGGGAACTCATATTCGATCAGGACAATTGGGAGGCATGAAATTTAGGGCTCGAGGGCGCCCGAAGGCCCGCGGCACTTTTGATGCGGCGGGCTTTTTTCATGCGCGGGACTAATCCTGGTGGGAGCGACGCCACGAGCGCAGCAGTTCTTTGCGGCGTTGACGATGGGAGACGCGGACGGCGTGTCGGGTGGGGAATTCGGCGCGGAACAGGTGTTCCTCGAACCAGCCCAGCACCTTTTGAATGTGGGCGGACGTCGCGGAGAACAACGAATTGATTTTTCGGCCGAGCGATTGGAGTGCGGTGGTCATTTTCTGGTTCCTTCTCATTGAACTGTAAATGATAGGAGCAACAGCCGTACCAGTTCGAGGTTATTTTGCGGCGTTCTTTGCGAAACGATCGGCCAGCGTTGCGCCCCCGGCTTTGAGGCCCTTTAACTGTGCGTCCACGCGCTGGATACGCGCGTCGAGGCCGGGGTGGGTGCTCATGAGGGTGGCATTGTTGGAGGAGCCTGCCGTGGTGTGGAGTCGCTGGAGAAGGTTGAGATAGGACTGGCCGTCGTAGCCGGCGGCGGACATCACGCGTACGCCGGCCTGGTCGGCGTCGAACTCCTGGGGCTGGGTATAGGCCTGCTTGGTGAGCACGTCGACGCCGCCGTCGATGAGTTGCCCGAAGCGGTCGGCGTCGTTGCTGGTGGCTTTGAGGCCTTCGGCGAAGGCGGTGCTGCGTTCGGCGGCCTGAACCTGATGGAGGCCGTCATGATTGGACACGTGGGCGATCTCGTGCGCGAGAACGCCGGCCAGCTCCGCCTCATCCTTCATTTGCCGCACGAGGCCGTGGGTGATCAGGACGTAACCGTTCGGACCGGAGAAGGCGTTTACGTCTTCGGTGTTGAGAATGCCAAAGACATAGTTGGCGTTGGGATTCGGGGAGGCGCTGGCGACGGTGAGGCCGACGAGCGTGACGTATTTGAGAAGTTTGGGATCGTTGTAGAGGCCGTAACGGTTGGTGAGGGCGACGGCGGCGGATTGGCCGAGGGCGTCTTCGTCTTTCTCGCTGATCGCCATGGCGTTGCCGACGTGGCCGCCGGCTTTGACGAGATGGCCGGTCTGGCCGCCGACCATGTCGCCGATGAGATCGGCGTTGAGCGGGCCGTTTTTTCCGCAGCCGGCGAGGGGGAGAAGTCCGGCGAGGGTTGAGAGAAGGATGGTTCGAAAGTTCATTTGTGCACTCGTGAAGGGGATTGCGTTGTTGAACTGCGACGCGAGAGAGGGTCAGGGGGCGTCGGGGCCGACTTTGCCTTCGGCCGTGAAGGCCTGCCACTCTTTGGGGTCGAGCTTGTTTCGGGCTGCGATGAGTTTGTTGAGCGGAGCGGTGCTGAGGTGTTGGCCGCGCGCGTACACGTCAGCGTCGGGTTGGAGGCCTTTGGCGGCTGCGCCGGAGGTTGTCTTGGAAGCGTCGACGCCTGCGCCCATGGCTGAGAAGAGATTTCCGCTGGCGTCGACCTTCTGGGCGGCGATGGAGTTTTCGTAGACGTAGCCTTCGACTTCGCCGGATTTTACTTTGATCCAGCCTTTGGGCTCGCGCGAGATGACCGTCAGCTCGGCGCCTTTGGCGGCAGTCGCGACCAGTGGAAATACCGCGCCCTTGCCCGAGCGAATTTCCGCGGACTCGCTTTTCACCCAGATTTGCTCGGCGGTGCTGGTGTGGGTGGCGAGAGCGGATCCGAGCAATCCGCCGGCCAACAGAACGAGTTGATGTCGGTGTAGCTTCATTCTCTGTATTTCCTCATTATTTGGACGTTGCAACGTAGACACCGTCCCAGTCGTCTGGCGGCGGGAAGAAGCGCATTTTTTCGATGCGTTCCAAGAGCGACTTCACAGGACCATCATCCGCAAAATCGGCTTGTAGCTCAAGAAGCAGGCATTGGGCGTCATCCCAGTTGCGGCTCCGGTAGTGCGCGAAAGCTGATTCGTAGCTGCTCACGAGGCGTGCCCATTTTGTGCCATTTTTCAGTTCGTCAAGCACTTCGAAGACGGCGAGCGGTTGTTGCTTTCCTTTGACGCGCAGGACATCGATTTGTCTGAGCACGAATTGATCGCGGACGAGAACCGCCGTGGATTCGGCGACCAGGATCTGTGTGCCATAGAGTTTGTTGGCGCCTTCGAGGCGGCTGGCGAGGTTTACGCCGTCGCCCAGGACGGTGTAGTTGAACAGGTGGGAGGAGCCGACGAATCCGACGCCGACCGGCGTGGTGTTGATACCGATGCGTGTGTAGATCTTCTTTGCACCATAGGCTTGAAGCTCCGGCTGGATCTCCTGCTCGCGTTTTATGATGGCAAGTGCCGCCCGGCAGGCGCGAGCCGCGTGATCGGGCTGAGGCAGGGGGGCGTTCCAGAAGCACATGACGGCATCGCCGATGTACTTGTCGATTGTGCCGTCGTTGAGCAGAACCTGGTCGGACATCTCGCCCAGGTAATGATTGAGCAGCGCGCTGACTTTCTGCACGTCCATCGCCTCACTCAAGTCGGTGAAACCAGCGAGATCGGTGAAGACGACGGTGACGTCGGTTCGCAACGTGCCCAGAACGAGACGGCTGGGATCGCGAGCCAATTGCTCTGCGACGGCCGGCGAGACCACTTTGGACAGGGCCTTGAGCATGAAGCGGCGCTGGCGGTCTTCGAGATAGAACGTGAAAGAAAACGCTGCGAGTGAAGCGGCGGCCGTCGCGAACAGCGCGGAAGTTGGCGGGAACCACACGATATGAACGCCGCGGAATAGCAGGATCGCCGACGTTAAAATACCGGTCAGGGCGATGACCGGAGCGATTGTCTTGATGAGTGTTCGTCGCGGAAGGATGATGCCCGTTGAGCTGAAAAGAGCGGCCAGCAACGGAGTCAGTAGGAGCCACGCGCCGTGGAGGGTGGTGACACTTTGGCCGCTGAGCAGATTGTCCACGGCAGTGGCGTGCACTTCGACGCCGGGTGATTCGGGGGCAAGGGGCGTGGCCTTGAGGTCGTAGGTGCCGATGGTGGTTGCACCGATCAGAACGATCTTGCCGCGGAAAAGGTCGGGCGTGAGTCCCGCGGCATTCGCGGCTTGTTCGCCCTGCAACTGCGCGGCGAGAACGGAGGCGGCGGAGATGTGGCGGAATGTCCAGACGCCTTCGGAGAGTTGGGGCGGGCCATGGTAGTGCAGTCGCAAGGCGGTATCGGTGGGAAGATTGTCGGGAAGGCCAGAGGCCTGGACCGCGGCAAGCGCCAGGCTTGGCCGGCCGTTGATCTGCGGCCAGTAGATGCGATAGATCTTTCCAGGATTCAGGTTCACCGCGCCAAATCGCGGCGACGCAACTGGCGGTGCAAAAGGTCCCCACGAACCGTCTGACGCCACGCGGGAACCGAAGATGATGGGCACTCTGGCGCTGGAGATGAGATCGGCAAAGGCGTCGTCATCGCGACTGCGATCCTGATAGGCGCTTCTTTCTTCGAACACCATGTCGAAGACGACGGCTTTAGCGCCGGCGTCGGCGAGATACGTTGCGATGTGGCCCCAGAGCTCGCGCGGCCATGGCCAGCCGTAGTGGTAGGTTTTGTCGACCGCGGCGAGGCTCCGTTCGTCCATGGCGACGATGACCACCGGGCGATCGGCGCGGCTGACGTATTGCCGCAGGCGGTAGAACGTGTCGTAGAAAAAGTCGTCGGCACGTTCGACGATGTCGCGTGTGTGCGCGAAATAGGAAGGGAGAAGGGCGATGAACCATGCCGTCAGTGAGATGATCGCGATGGCTGCGAAACGGCGGGAACCTGAGCGGGTTGATATCCTGCCAAACGGCGTCACGGTTGGTTGTCTTTCAAGTCTTGTTGGCCGGCTGAACCGGAGTCGACTGCATTGCTCCGGCCTCCCATTGAACGTGCATTGCACCCTTGCCGCGCACCAGATTGACGAGCAGATCTCCAACGGCCTCGCGACGCCAGCCGCGCATCAGGCGATGTTCATCGAGCGATTGGCCGCTGTTGAGAAGGCGGTAAAAGTTCGACAGGTCCTGCCGGCCAACAACGATGGCGGGATCGATGGAGCGTCCCATGCACCAGCCCTGCGCGGAGGCCCACAATGCGTCGATCTTGAATTTTTCGGCGGGCGACTCGTCATTGGCCTTGACCGCCGGCCACTGATTGGGTGGGAGGGTCATGGCTTTTTTCGTTGCGTCGACGATGGCCTGGCCGTGGCGGTCTTCCACGGGTTTGGGAAGGCCCTTGATTCGTTTGAGATCGGTGACCTCTTTGACCGGGCGGCGGGCCAGTTCGATGAGCACCTCATCGCGCAGGAACGATCGCGGCGGCAAGTCGGCTTCACGTGAACCCTCGTCGCGCCAGTGCATCAACTCGCGGACAATCGCCAGGCTTTGTGGAGCCATGGAGCCCACGCCGCGGAGTTTTAGGTAATCGGTTTCCCGGTCGAACTCGTAGCGGGTGCGGTCGGCGAGGCTCTCGGATTCTTCGGTGACCCAGGCGGCGTGGCCAAGCTCTTCGAGGCGTTTGCCCATGATGTCGCGGATGGCGGGGAGGAATCGCACGTCATCGGCGGCGTAGCGAAGTTGGACCGAAGTGAGCGGCCGCTGGTCCCAATGGGTGAAGGTAAAACCCTTGCCCATGTGAACGCCCAGTAGGTGGCGTGCCAGTTTGGAGAGAGCGGGCGGATAGCTGAGGGCCATGAAGCCGGCGGCAATCTGCGTGTCAAAGAGATTGGTCGGCGATTTACCCAGAATCCGGATGACCGGTTCGAGGTCCTGCTGGCCGGCGTGGACGATCTTCTCGACTTTGGGATCGCAGACCAATTCCCAGAAGCTGGTGAGATCCAGATCGGCCAGCGGATCGACCAGTGCGACGCGCTGGCGGGTTGCAACCTGAAGCAGGCAGAGCTTCGGGAAGTAGCTCATTTCACCGATGAACTCGCTGTCATAAGCGAAGCTGCCGACGGTTTTGATGTGTTCGATCAGTGTGGCCAGATCGTCCGGTGCGGTGATGAGGATGGCCGGTTCGCGGGGAACGAGCGGGTGATCGGGCAGCGATGTCGGGGGCTGGGCAGCGGCTGCGGCATGTGCATTATCGTGCGCCATTGCGCGATAGCGGTGACGGGGATGGGATCGTTTTGAGTTGCCGCGTGCTTCTTCGGACATGGCCTCTCTCCTGGACCCGGCGGCTTGTGTCGTGCATGCCGGATGTGGAAGGCACAGTTATAAAGAGTCGGTGCCACATGTGACAGGCGCACATTCGGTTTTCTCTCATCCTGCTGTCATCGAAACGCGCTTAGTGTTTTGCGACGGCCGCGCTGCGAACGCTGCTTGACGAAAAGGGGGGGCGTTGATGGGATTGGCCTGAAAGCCTAAAATGGCGGGTCGATCACAAACTTTCAATACAGGAGTCGTCGAATGCCCAGTACACCCGAGCAAGAAGGACGAGAAGTCAGTGACCGTGCTGAGGAGAAGGTGCTGCCGGAGGCGTGGATGACTTTGCGGCATGACGTGCGAAACCTGTTGAATGCCATCAAGCTGACGTGCGCGGTATTGCATCGGCGCCCGGGTCAGGATGAGTTTTCGAAGGGGTCGCTGCGAGAGATTGAACAGGCCTCCGACGGGATCAATGTGCTGATCAGCCGGTACACCGACGATCATCCGCTTCCGTCCAATAAACATTAAAGTGGGGAAAATCGACGCTTTGGGGGGGGCAAATCTGGGTGATTATCGGGCGATCCAGGTCAAAAAGGACGCGAAAAATTTGCCGATAATGCTGGCAGCGGCGTGCCGGCGGCGGTATCCTGTTGCCCTGTTACGGGCGCGGGAAGATCTGGCAGAGCCGGGCGAGGAGTTTTGACATGAACCTGACTTATGCGGTGGAACGTCTCTACGACGCTGGATGGATGGCCTGGGAACACCCGGATCTTGAACAACTGCCTGATGGACGCACGTATCCGTCGGTGATGGCGGTGCAGGCCGAGTTTGCCGCCGCTGGTCTTGAACTGGCCATCAAACAGAATCTGATGTTTAACTGTTACCGCGCGACGTGGGGGCCTGCCGGGGAACCACTGGACGACGACCATGCCGGCGATGAAGTGCACGGAACGGTCGTCGGAGCTTGCGAACGCGAGGCCGCAGTGTATGCGCTGGCACAGTTCCGCACAGCTCAGCAGTATGCCGGCGTGTGATTGACAAGAACGTCAATACGCTGGTTCACGTTCCTGGGAAATACTCCAGAAAGCGCCGGGCATTAGTTCTTGCAGGTGTTCGTAGGCACTTTCGGCTTCCTCCAGCGTTCTAAAGCGCAGTTGAAGTCCGTCTCCCGTCTCGAAGGCTCCTTCCTTCACGAGGAGCTTGAGCATCTGTTCCTGTGCGAGCTGATCGACCCTTCGCAGATTCGGAACAATCGCATACGGAAGTAGTCCGGTGGACGCTGCTTCTGACCGCGTCAAACCCCGAGCAATTCGTATCGCAGTCGCCTTGGCTGAATCGATCGCGGCATAGGCACTCAATATAGTTCTTGTACGACCTTCAGACGGCATTCCTTTCCAAGCGTCCCAAACGACAGTCACGTGATATGTCTGCGTCTGCGCAATTTCATTTTCATAAATCACCGGTTGCGTTTGAGCGTGAGGAGAGCGAATTTCGTCCACGAGTTGCCTGGCGAGTTCGTTGATTCGCCCGATTTGGACGCCGCCATTTCGTATGAGTGCCATAGGGCCTCCTTAGAGCATTCTAGCATAGTGCAGCGAGAACCAATCGGCGATTCGGCGGACCAAGCGGAATTCGGCGCCCAAAGGACGCGTAGATCTGTAGCGCAGCGACTCACGCCACATCACGTATAGATCGGTTGCATGGTCTACAATGCGAGTGCCGGGCGGGGCCAAATAGGGCTTGGTGCAGGTGGCGCGGGCAGCAACTGCCAAGGTGGCCCAGCCGGCGATGTCGTGCTGGCCCGGTTTCACAAGAAGGCCCAGCACTTGATACATATCGGCACCATCGGATCTGTCCTTGTTGGAGATCGGGGCCGCCTGACCGAAGCCAGCATTGCGAAAGTAAAGCGCTTTCACGCGCATCTCCACAGAATAACCATAGAGATAGATCGCACCCAAGTGATGGGATCGCTTACCAAGCTGCTCCGCTTCGGCATGACGCTGGATCGCTGCAGCCTCAAATTCGGCCACGCAATCATAGCTGCGTTGATAAAGCGGGATTGCCATGAATGCCCAACCCAAAAACCTTTTTCGACCGCCTATGCGACAGCAACCGGTTCCAAGGCCCGGCTCCAACGGCGTTCTGCGCGCTGTTTCCAGCCGCCTTTGTTGTAGGCGTAGCCGGCGATGAGCGGCACGGCGAGGGTTGCTTCGCTGAAAACCATCTGCTCGTAGACGGTGTCAACCTTGCCCCAACTGCTGGCTTCCTTGAGCGTGCTGCTGGAGAGCGCGCCGTCGCGGACGTCTGCGATGGTGATCTGGACGGCGTATTTGTGCATCGGGGCGTCTACGCCGAGGATTTCGGCGGAGACGACGATGTCCTGGGCGAAGTTTTTCGGGACGCCGCCGCCGATCATGAAGAGGCCGGTGTCGGGGTTTTTGATCTTGAGCTGGGTGAGCTCGTAGAAATCCTTGCCGCTGTCGATGGTGACTTTGGGGGCGTCGCCGCGGGCGTGCTGGTGGGCGACGATGCCGAAGCCGGCCGAGCAATCGCTGAAGGC
>JBBRHH010000079.1:0-15213 GCA_038222915.1 Tepidisphaerales bacterium | reverse complement strand
AGCAGAGTGTTGATGGGCCAATCACGACAAGGGAGACAAGTGCGCCCAGTACCGATAAACTACGCGAGGAGTTGCTTATGACAACATTGCATGCGCACGCTGAGGTGGGCGCGGACGGGAAGCTTCGGTTGGAGACGCCATGCGATCTGCCTCCAGGCCGAGTTGATGTCGTCGTTGTAGCGGACACAACGGCTCCGATTCCAGCGGGGCTCATAGGCGCCGAGGCGAGAAGTGGATTGTTTGGCGGCCTGCCTTTGATGACGGAAAACGAAATCGATGCGTCGATCAAAGAAATGAACGATGCGTGGAAGACCAAATTGAGTGACCTGTAAGATGGGCGAATAATGTATTTGATCGATACGCATGCACTGCTCTGGTATGAATTTGACCAGCCGAAGCTTAGCGATCCGGCTCGTGCGGTTTTTGACAATGCCCAACCCGGCACTTTGATCCTGCATCCGATTGTGCTGGCGGAAGTGTCTTGCGTTCTTTGCAAGCAGGGGCACGGTCACTTATTTCAACAGTACATGCGGTTTCTGGAAATCAGCCCCCTGTACACGCTGGACGATATCAGATGGGCAGATTTTGCGGAGCTTGAGCAGATTCCCGAGATCCCTGAGATGCACAATCGGTTGCTTGCAGTGGCCGCAAAACGGCTGAATCTGCCCGTTGTCACGACCGATCTAACGATACGCGCTTGCAAGCAGGTTCGCTGCATCTGGTGAGATCCGTGGCGAAAGTCGCGAGCGGACCTTCGCGACGGGCCATCACGGTTACAGGTTGTCTGTAATGCTGGCGGAAAGGCCGTATAATAGAACGATCAGGACTCAATTATGAAGACATTGGTTGCCCAAACGCAGATTGGCCAGGATGGCAAGCTCCATCTGGATCTGGAAACGGATTTGCCACCTGGTCCTGCGGAAGTCGTGGTTGTAAGTCAGGCGTCGGGGGTGGGCACGCAACCACCATTCGATACGCTAAAAGGGATCTTTGCCGGGCGATTGCCTGCTGACATCGACATTGATGCCGATCTTTGTCAGATGAACGCCGAATGGGAACGTAGTATCGAACCGTCACCGGAATGAGCCGCCCCGCCGTTTTCTACTTTCTCGACACCCACGCTTTATATTGGCACTTGGTCGCTCCGCACAAATTGGGCGCGGCTGCTGTCTGCGCATTCGACGAAGGGGGAAAGGGTGCGGCATCTCTCATTGTTTCGCACGTGGTGTTGGCGGAGCTCTTTTATCTATTCAAAAAGCACGGTGAAGAGAGTATCTATCACCCCCTCCTCAATCAACTTGAGGCATCTCCGGCGTACACGATTGATGCGTTGAACCTGGATGATATGCGTTCGCTGTCAAATATTACCGACATTCCAGAGATGCACGACCGACTCATTGCGATCCAGGTGCCGCGACTGGGCGCTGTCAACGTCACCAAAGACGCGACGATTCAAGCTTCTCAGCACACGCGCAGTATCTGGTGAGATGCAAACCTAGAACTGACGCAGGAATCGCACGTCGTTTTCGAATAATTGACGGATGTCTTCGATGCCGTATTTGCGCATGGCGATGCGTTCGATGCCGAAGCCGAAGGCCCATCCGGAGTATTCTTCGGAGTTGAGGCCTTGCTTGTCCAACACCTTGAGGACGTTGGGGTGGACCATGCCGCAGCCGCCGAGTTCGACCCATTTCTGGCGGTCTTCAAAGAAGACGTCGACTTCGGCCGAGGGTTCGGTGAAGGGGAAGAAGCTGGGGCGGAAGCGGACTTTGGTGTCGGGGCCGAAATAGGCGTGGACGAACTGCATGACGGTGCTCTTGAGGTCGACCATCGAGACGTTCTTGTCGACGACGAGGGCTTCGAGCTGGTGGAACATGTAGAAGTGGGTTTGGTCGACGGTGTCGGGGCGGTAGACGCGGCCGGGGATGACAACGCGGATGGGAGGCTTCTGGGTTTCCATCACGCGGATCTGAACGGTGCTGGTCTGAGTGCGGAGAAGGCGCTGCTGATCTTCGGGGACGCTGTTGTAGGCGCTGACCTCGCCTTCGCCGGTGGCGGGCGCGAGGTAGAAATTGTCGAGCGGATCTCGGGCGGGATGCTGGCGCGGGATGTTGAGGGCGATGAAGTTGTGGAACTCGTCTTCGACTTCGGGGCCGGAGGCCTGGGAGAAACCCATGCGGGCGAAGAGCTCGGTGAGCTCATCGATGACTTTCATGAGGATGTGGCGGTTGCCGATCTGGGGACGGCGGCCGGGCTCGGTGATGTCGAGGTCGAGGCGGACGGATGCGCCAGCGGTTTCGACGCTCTGTTTGCGCGAATCAAAGGCGGCGGTGATCTGGTCTTTGGCGGCGTTGAGGCGCTGGCCGAAGAGTCGCTTTTGATCGGGGGGGACCTGTTTGATGAGGTCCATTTTGGATTTGAGCGTGCCTTTGGCGCCGAGCCATTTGATGCGGAAGGATTCGAGCTGTGCGGGGTTTTGGACGGCCGAGAGCTCGGCATTTGCCTCGGGGACAAGATCGTCAATTTCCGCCAACACGTCTGCCATGCGACTCCTTTGGATAGCGTGGGAAGTCTATCGGGGCGTGCGGCGCGGGCAAGGGGCGTGTTTGCAACGGCCTGTGGCGCTTATTAGATTGTTTGACTTACAGCGGGCGTTTGGACGTTCGTGCTCATCGTCGCGGGGGGAGGATAAACCACATGGATATTTCGAAACTGCCGAGGCTTTCACAGACGCAGGATGTCGCGGAGAAGCCGGCGACGCAAGCCGGTGAGAGTGAAGCGAAGGCGGCGACGGTTGTCTGCCCGCACTGCCGGGGCGTGATGCCGGCGAATTCGAAATTTTGTAATGATTGCGGGGCGCGGCTGGGAAGCGCGGTTGCGGACCCCGGGACTATGCCGGACGTTGGGATGGGGGGAGAGGCGTGGCTGTCAGCGATCATCGGGCTGGTGTTTATTTTTCTTGGACGGACGTTTGGGGCGTTTCTGATTGCGAAGCTTACGGGCCATGCTTTTCATACCGAAGTGCTTTGGCCAAGCGGGGAGAACGCCGGAAGCGAGGTTGATTATTTTTCGCTGCAGGGATTTCAGGCGATCAGCGACATGGGGATTTTTCTTTTTGGGGTGGTGCTCTTGCTTGAGGCGCTGGTGTTGACGGTGCAATCGATGTCGGGGCGGCGCAGGCCGATCCTGCTGATGGCGGCTGTGGGCGTGACGTTTTTTACAACTGTGTTCAATATTTATGTTGTCGTGAAGCTGATGAGCGTTGGTGTGACGCCGCTGGTTTCGTTGCTGGCGATCGCGTTTGGGGGGTACATCGGATTTATTGAATGGAAGATGCTGCAGTCGGGAAAAGTGCGGGGCGCGTAAAAAACCCCGGAACGGAAGTTAATCCGTCCGGGGCTCAGGGGTGGGTAGGGCTTGTGAGAGGCTGGCCGGGGGTCGCGGCAATCAGCCGCCTCTCGTTGTTATCCAAAGTAGTCCGCAGACCATCGCGTAGCCGAGCAGGGCGATCATTCCGATCCAGGGACTAGAGCGTGTTGCGGTCATGGTGACTCCGTACATCTAAAACCGATAGAAGGCTTGCTTCTATTCCTTCAGTATGCGGAATTAGACACGTTGTGACCGGGATGGTTGGCGGGGGAGGGTTATAAGATCGCGGGTGTTTTAGAACTTGCAGGTCAGGCTGGCGAGGATGCGGGGTTCGGGGTAGTTGAGGGTGGGCTGGAAATGGGTGGCGGCGTTGTCGCGGGGGAGACGGGCGTAATTTCCGAACAGGTTGTAGAAGCCGAGTTGGAAGTCGAGGCCTTTGCGCAGCTCGCGGGAGGTGAAGACGATATTGGTGATGAATGTGGGGCTGGTGTAATCGCCGAGGTCGGACTTCATGCCGGAGATGATCTGCGGTTCGATGGCGATTGTATTATTTCGATTGAAAACAGGGAGAACGGTTGCGGTGCCGACGATCCAGGTTGGCGAATGGGTGAGGGTTGCACCGTCGTGGTCGGCGCGGCTGTAGGTGGCGTAGCCACGGAACATCGCGCCGCCTTCCCATTCCTTCTGGAACTCGAGCTCGATGCCGTGGGCCCAGAGCGTGCCGGAGTTTTGGGTTTGGAGCGCTCCGCTGGGGAGTATTTGGTTTTCCATGGCGTCCGACATTTTCCAGAGGTAGACGTCGAGAGAGCTGCGCCAGCCGGTGTTGTAGCGGTGTTCCCAGACTCCTTCGTAGGTGTCGACGATTTCGGAGCGCAGGTTCGGGTTTCCGGTGTTCTGGTCGGGGATGGTGTAGAACATTTCGTAGAGGTTGGGCTGGCGGAATGCGCGGCCGTAGAGGGCTTTGTAGGTGTCCTGGGTGTTGGGGCTGTAGATTGCGCCGAAGCGCGGGCTGAGCAGGGTGCCGATGCGTTGGGGAGTGTCGACGCGGAGGCCGCCGACGAGCGTGAGGTGTTCGGTGAGTTTGTACTCGGCCTCGGCGAAGACGGCCCAGGAATTGAAAGAAGGGCTTTGGTCGAAGAGCGGGCCGGATTCAGAATCATGATCGCGCTGGGTGGTGAAGAGGGATTGGGTGGCGTCAGCGCCGAGCGTGAGGTGGAGGGGCTTGTTGACCTGCCAGTCGTAGTGAATTTCCTGGCCGAGCCAGTCGTCGGTTCCCTGGCTGGTGTATCGATCGAGGCTGCCGGCGCTGTCGAAGCCCCAGGATTGGTTGTAGTTGTAGTGGCCGTAGTACGCCATGGCGTGGATGCTCTTGCCTTCAGAGATTTCGTGGTCGATGCGCAGGGTGACGTTGGCACGGTCTTCGTGCATGTTGCCGGGTTCGGTGAATGAGGCGAGGTAGGTGGCGGAGCGATTGCCCTTCTGGCGGCTTTCCATATCGAACTGGGCGGTGAAGTCGCCTTTGCGGACTTTGAGGAAGCCGGCATCTGCGCCTTCGTAGTCGCCGTTGTGGACTCGGCCGAAGTTGTGGGCGGCATCGTGGACGTCGTCGTAGAGGATGTCGCGATCGCCCTTGCTGGTGTAGGCGGCGAAATCGCCGACGACATCCCAGCCGTTGTCGAATTTTTTTCCGAAGAGGACGTTGGATCGGCCGGTTTCCTGGGTGCCGCCCTGGCCTTTGACTTCGACGCCGTTGACGTCAGCGCCGTCCTTGCTGACGACATTGACGACGCCGAAGACGGCGTTGCTGCCGTAGAGGGATGAGCCGGGGCCGCGGATGATTTCAACGCGTTTCATCGCCTCGACGGGGAGAACGAAATCCTGGTCGAGGTGGGTTTGGCCGTAGATGAGCTCGCGGGTGGGGCGGCCGTCGACGAGGACCATCAGACGCGCGTTCCATTCGCCGGGGCGCTCGAAGCCGCGGACGCCGGCGAACCAGTTGAGGCCGTCGGTGGTGAGGTAGAAGCTGCGCTGGTTGCGGAGGATGTCGGCGAGGGAGCGGTAGCCGTAGAGGGAGATCTGGTTGGCGTCGACGACGCTGACGGAGGCGGCGACCTGCTGCTGGGTTTTTTCTCGCTTGCCGGCCGCGACGACGATGGGCATTTCCTTGAAGAGCATCAACTCCGGCGCGTCATCCGGTGGCGTGGTGTCGGCGGTTTGATCCGGTGGCGCTGCGATGGCCAAGCTGGCGGCGAACAGGAGAATCGAGATGGCGAGGAGGTATTTCATTTGGAGACCGGTTCGGCCAGACGGTCCAGCGCGGTGGAAAGGTAGGTGCGGAAGCGGATCATCTCGTCTTCGAGTTGAATGATGCTGGCCTCTACCTGTGACAGGGCGTCGGACTTGGCTAGGTGCTCGATTTCGGCGACAACGCGGCGCACGTCTTCGGCGGAGACGTTGGCGGCTGCGCCTTTGATCTTGTGGGCGGAGGACGCGGTGGCTTTCGCGTCGCCGCCGCGGAGGCTTCCGATCAGGGTGGCGACGTCGACGGCCATCACGCTCTCGAACTTGGAGAGGGCCTTGGCGGCGAGGCGGCGATTTCCCATGCAGCGGCGTTTGAGGGATTCGAGGTCGACGGGAGGCGTTGCGGCAGTGGGAGCAGGGGCGGCGGGTTTGGGATCCGGGATGGCAAGCGGAGCGTGGGCGGGGATGGCGGCGAGGCGTTCAGGGGAGAGGAGCGAGCGAATCGTCGTGAACAGTTCGATGGGGTCGACGGGTTTGGTCACGTAGCCGTCCATGCCGGCGCCGAGGCATCGTTCGCGATCGCCTTTGATGGCATTGGCAGTGAGGGCGATGATTGGGCGGTGGCGGCCGGTGTTGGCGGCGGACTCGGCCTCGCGGATTTTCTGCGTTGCCTCGAAGCCGTCCATTTCCGGCATCTGGCAGTCCATGAGGATGACGTCGTGCTGATCCGGGAGCGCGGCGTCGAATGCTTCGCGGCCGTTCACGGTGACGGTGCAGATGCAGCCGGCCTGCTCGAGCAATTCACAGGCGACCATGCGGTTGATTTCGTTGTCTTCGGCCAGGAGGACACGTACGCCGTCGAGGTGCGATGCGAAGGCGCGGCTGGGTTGCGCGGGCGCAGAATGGCTGTCGGATTTTTCTCTGGCCGTGAGAGAATCGACGATGGCATCGTAGAGGTGGGAGCCGATGGCGGGCTTGGTCAGACAGGCAGAGAATCCGATCTCGTTCATCTGCTGCGGCCGGAGATGGTCGCCTATGGAGCTGAGGCTGATGAGGACGGTGTCTCGCGTCGTAGGGTCGGCCTTGATCGCGCGGGCGAGTTGGACGCCGTCGGTCTCGGGCATGTGCATGTCGAGGATGGCGATGCGATAGGGCTGACCTGATAGTGCCGCGTCGCGGAGCATGGTCAGGGCCTGCCTGGCTCCGTCCGCTACGTCGGGCATGAGGGACCAACTGGCGAGCTGGTCGTGGAGAATTTCGCGATTGGTTTTGTTGTCGTCGACGGCGAGGGCGCGAAGGCCGCTGGGATTGACCCGGCCTTCGCGGACGGGCTCGATGGGTGTGGCGCGTTTCTCAAATTGGATGGTGAAGTGGAAGGTGGAGCCTTTTGCTTCCTGACTCTCGACCACGATGCTACCGCCCATCAACTCGACAAGGCGCTGGGAGATGGCCAGCCCCAGGCCGCTGCCGCCGAACCTGCGGGTAGTGGAAGCGTCGACCTGGGAGAATGACTTGAAGAGGCGATCAAGTCGTTGCTGAGGAATGCCGATGCCGCTGTCGCGGACCGTGAACCGGATGAGGGCGTGGGTATTGGTTTGGCTTTCGACGGCCGCGTCGAGCTCGACTTCGCCGGATTCGGTGAACTTGACTGCGTTGCTCATCAGGTTCAGAACGATCTGGCGGATGCGAAGTGGATCGCCGCTGACGACGCGAGGAAGATCGTCGCGCACCCGGCAGATGAGTTCGAGTCCTTTTTTCTGCGCCCGCTCGCCCATCATCTGGCCGATCGTGCCAATGAGGTCGTGGAGGTCGAAATCCGTTTGATCGATCTCGAGTTTCCCGGCTTCGATCTTGGAGAAGTCGAGGATGTCGTTGATCAGTTCGAGGAGCGATCGCGCCGAGGTTTTGGCGACATCGCAGTAGCGGCGCTGCTGGGGATTGGGTTCGGCGGAGAGGAGGAGATCGACCATGCCGATGACGCCATTGAGCGGCGTGCGCAGCTCATGGGACATGTTGGCGAGGAAGAGGCTTTTGGCGCGGCTGGCCTCTTCGGCGGCCGCGAGGGCTGTTTCCAACTCGCTGGTGCGCTGTTCGACCTGTTCCTGAAGGGTTTGGTTGAAGTCTCGAAGTTTGGTGTCGCGGTCGCGCAGTGCCAGGCGCATGCCATTGAAGGTGGCGGCCAACTGGCCGATCTCGTCGCTTTGGTCATCCTGAATGGGATTACCGAAATCGCCGCGGGAGATGGCTTCGCTGGCTGTGGCGAGCCGCTGCAGGCGACGCATCCATGGACCCAGCGCCAGGAACATGAAGACGGAACTTGCGACAGCGGCAACGATGGTCGCGATCAGGGTGACACGGGTTTGGCGCTCCTGGGCGGCAAGCGTTGAGGCGGTGGAGAGGCCGACCACAACGCGGCCAATCCTCTCGCCGGGCTGATCGGACTTTGCGGGACGTTGGACGACGCCGTCATTGTCTGTTTCGTTGGAGAATTCGTCGAGTTGGCCGAGTGCCTCGACCTGGTCGTCGCCGACGATGCATCGGTTTTTGTCGACGGCGCCGCGAAGGTAGCCTTCCCAGGCGGCACGATCACGTGAGGCGCTCGCGACGGGCTGGGCGCTATCGGCATAAATGGCGACGAAGAGAACATTCTCGTCACGGAGGAAAGCGTTTGCGACACGCGTCAGTTCATGTGTATCGCGAACGGACAGGGCAAGTTGCGACGCCCGGGCAACCCCTTTGGCGACCGAGTCGGCGGTGCGGTGCTGTTCGGAGGCAATTTCGCGGCGGATCTGAAGCAGTCCGGCCACGGCGACCAGCGACAGCGACAACGTTGCAACGCTGAGGCTGACGATCATTGCCTTGGTGCGGAGGCGGAGATTGGGGAGCCATTTTCGCAACATTTATTTCTCCGCTCGAAAGACAAAGGTCGCCCGCCGGATGATTTCTTCGGGAATGTCGATATCCAGTTGTTTTGCCACGACGAGGTTGACGGCGACCTGATACTCCGCCGCGTGCTGCGCGCGATCCTTGAAGGATTTGGGATCGGCCAGAACCGCCAGGACAATTCCGGCGGCCTGCACGCCCTGGGCTTTGGGATCGACGCCCACGCCGATCAGCGCGCCGGCGCGAACAAAGGCCGGTGAAAAGCCCCAGACGGGAATCTTGTTGCGCAGGGCGGCAAGGAGAAGCGTTCGAACAGAGGCGGTGTCGTAGAGTTTCTGGTCGGCCGACGTCCAGACCATGTCGATTTTCTTCTGCATCAGCGCATCGATGGCAGCGGCGACGGAGGGATGGTCACCGACGGCAATCGCCTCGATGTGGGTCGTGGCGGGAATGGCGTTTTTCAACTCTTCGAGCATTGCCTTGCCGGGTGCGTCGGCGCGATACAGAACTCCGATCGTCCGCGCCTGGGGGACGGTTTGGGAAATGAGGTTCAACTCGTCTTTGATGGCAATATCTGTTGTCACTCCCCAGCAGAGGCGGCCCTGCAACAGTCCGACTTCTTCCGGATTGCTGACCATGCAGTAGATCAGGTGCGCCTTCTCAGGCAGTTGCTTCTGGAGGAGTCGAGCCGCCGATGTTCCGACAGCCACAACCACATCCGCATTGCCAAGGGTGGCGGCAAGTCCCTTGTCCGCAATTTCTTTTGTGTTCATGGTCCGAATGGCGTGCTTTGACTCCGCAAGTTTCTCGCGGATTGCACCTTCTGCCTGGGCGTAGGGCTCGGCATCGGAAGAGCGGACGATGGCGATTTCAGCGCCGCAGAGTGGCGCTGCGCCACCCCAGCCAACGGCCAACGCGAGGAGCAGGCTCCAATTGAGCCGCGACGCGCGGGGCCGCCGTGTGGTAATGGAAGTCTGAGAAGCCCTACCGGCCATGCCAGTTGTATCGGGTGGGCGGGATGGGGAGATTATTCGCCGTTTGAGTGGTGGGGCGCGCTATGGGCGATGGCGATTATTGGGCGCTTGATCAAGCAGCCTGATCGCCACGGGCGCGGCAGACCCTGTTTCGGCCGCCGCGTTTGGAGGCGTAGAGGGCGGTGTCGGCCTCGTCCAGTAATTGAGCACAGTTCTGGATTGTGGTTCTTCGGCTCGCGATGCCAGCACTGATCGTCGTGCGTACTTTCTGTGCGCCAGATTCGAATTCGCGCTCGGCTACCTTCACGCGGCATCGCTCGGCGCATGCTTCGGCTTCCTGGGCCGTCTGACAGGGCAGGATGATGAGAAATTCCTCGCCGCCGATACGGGAGACGGTGTCGCTGCTGCGCACGCAGTCGCGGAGGATTTCGGCTACGCCGCGCAGGACCGTGTCGCCGGCGCCGTGTCCATACTGGTCGTTGACCTGTTTGAAATGGTCTATGTCGATGCTGATGACGGCGACAGGCCGCTGATATCGCTCGCACATGGTCCAATGCTCTTCCAGGCGATGCATCGCCTGGCGGCGATTGTAAAGGCCGGTGAGCTCGTCGGTGATGGCGAGCTTTTCGAGCCGGCGGTTCACGCTGATGAGCTGCTCGTTGAGCGTGCGCGATCCCTGGTGCTGCCTGGAGAGCTCGTCGTAGAGCGCCACTGCCCGCAGGCCGGAGCGCAGGCGCGCCATCATCTCGCCTTCGGTGAACGGCTTGGACATGAAATCGTCGATGCCGGCGTCGAATGCCCTGGACATGTCTTCAATCGTGCTATGCACAGTCAGCATGACAAAATGCACGCGATTGTTTTCGGATCTGGATCGAATGCGGCGGCACAACTCCAGGCCATCCATGCCGGGCATTTCCAGGTCGGAGAGGATGAGTCGCGGATGGTGAAGATCAAATAGGCGGATGGCTTCGAGGGGGTCGCCGCAGGAGATGCATTCGAGGCCGTTGGAGTTCAGAAAATTCTGCAGCATGTCGCGGACGATCGGATCGTCGTCAACGACCATCACCTTGTCCTGGGTTTCGATCACTGGAATCGCCTGAACGGAACTGGCGCAGGACAATGAAGGGGCAGTTCGCTCCGCTTCGTCCTTGAACCGCTCCTTGATCTCGATGAATTGTTTTTCGACGGCGAGAAAGGCGTCGACCACGTCAGGATCAAAGTGAGCGCCGCGCTCGGTGGAAATCAGCCGTTTAGCCTGCCCGTGGGTGGTTGCGTCGCGATAGACGCGGCGGCTGGTCAGGGCGTCGTAGACGTCGGCAAGCGCGACGATGCGCGCCGGGAGCGGAATCTGCTCGCCGCCCAGGCCGTTGGGATAACCCTTGCCGTCCCATCGTTCGTGATGCGACATGGCGATGTCGCGCGCCATCTGCAAGAAGCGGACGTTGGGGAATCGGTGCAGCGACGCATCAAGCGTTTGCGCGCCCATGCTGGCATGGGTACGCATGATGGTCATCTCATCTTCCGAAAGTTTTCCGGGCTTGAGCAGGACAGTGTCTGGAATGCCCACTTTTCCGATGTCATGCAGCGGGCTGGTCTGGAACATCAGGCGGACGAATTCCGGATCGATGACCTCGTGATACCGCTCGGTCGTGGACATGTACTGGGCGAGCAGGCGTGCGTAACACTGCACGCGTTCAATGTGCGCGCCGGTATCGGGATCGCGGCTTTCTGAGAGCTTGGCGAGGGCGAACATGGCCAGGTCGCGGGTCTCGAGCCCGAGTATGCGCTCGGCGGTCTTGAGGCTGACGAGAAGTTCTTCGGGGTTGAGGGGCTTGGTGAGAAACGCGTCGGCTCCTCCGTGCAGGCCCTCGATTTTTTGTGCGCCGCTGTCGCGGCTGGTGAGCATGATGATGAAGACATAGCCTTCGAAATCTTCCTTGCGGATGGCGCGGCAGAGCTCGAGGCCGTTCATCTCCGGCATCTCCCAGTCGGTGATGACGAGGTGGATGGGGTCGACGCGAAGTTTTGCGAGTGCTTCGCGGCCGTTGAGCGCGCGTTCGACCTCGTAGCCCAGCTCGCTGAGCACATCGTGCAGGAGCTCGAGGGAAAGCTCGTCGTCATCCACTATCAATGCGCGCATCAATCAACTCCACGTGCAGTCCCCTCGCTGTCATAACTATCGGGGGCATTTCATTGGCCGTTTAGCGGAGCTTACGCATTGCTGTGTCGCCATTGTGCGCGGCGTGTTAAGATTCTTGCTCAAGGGTGCTTATGGATATTCGTACAGCAGCTCGCGGGACGTGGATCATTGTGCTTCTGACCGCCGCAATCGCGGGCTTTATTGGACTGCTGTACGGCCGATCGCGCCCGGCGTTGGCCAATCCAGCGACGACGGCTCCCGCGCGGACACACACATTTGCACATCAGATTCTGGATCTTGAGGCGGAGGTCACACCGGTTCCGAAAGCCAGTCGCGAGTTGCTCGATTCGATTTTTGCGGCAGCGCGAAAAAGCATTGACTTCGACCCGGCCGTAAAGGACCCGGCCGCGCGAAAGCGTCAGGCGATCCACATTCTTAAGACGATCGATTCGATCCTGACCGAGCACAACATTCTTTTCCCGCCGGGCGATGACGATGTTCCAAGCCTGTCGGCGGGACTCGCGGAGCGCACGCTGGATGACGCGGCGTTTGAAGAGGCGTGCATCCTTCTGGAAAACAAGCGGCGCGCGAAGTATCTGGAGGCGCATCGCAAAGAGAAGATGCATTGCATGGATTGCGACATTTCCAGCATTGTTTACGTGGGGATTGGCGAGGCGATTGGCGCGGACATCCGCATGGTGGATCTGCCGGGGCACGTTTTCGTGCGATGGCATTTCAACGACACGGATTACTTTGACTGGGACACCAACAACGCGCAGGAAGACAACGACCGCGATTACAAGAAGAGCGAGGAGCTGACGGATCGGCAGATCAAGGATCGCATTTATCTGGCGAGCCTCAGCCGGGACGAGGCGCTGGGGTATTGCTACGACCTTCGGGCCGACAGCTTCGCGAAGATAAAGAAGTTCGACAGAGCGGTGGCGGACTATCGGCGGGCGATGGAGCTTTATCCGCAGGCGCCGATCCCGCGGCGCGATCTGGCGTGGCTCTATCTATCGACGCCAGGACTTGCCGTTCCATCACAGGCGGAGGTGATGGACCTGGCCAAATACGCGACGCGGGTTGAAGCGCAAAACGCGAAGCACTGGGACACGCTGGCGTGCGCGTATGCGGCGAGCGGGAATTTCTCGGAGGCTCTTCGCTGCGTCGATCGTGCCCAGCGGCTGGCGGATGAGGTGGAGGGGCCGGAGTTTGCGGAACACCGCAAGGCGTTTGAGAAAAAGAAGACATGGCTGGAGGCGATGGAGAAATGAGTTAACGCAAAACGGGCGGCCGATGAAGGCCGCCCGTTCAGGTTTGTACTTGCCGATTCAATGCGGATGTGTCAGGGAATGTTGATCTGCTGCCCAACCCGCAGGCCCGACGGAGAAAGGCCGGGGTTGGCGGAGACGATTTTGGTGTACTGCTTGCCGTCGCCGTAGCTGGTCTTGGCGATGCTCCAGAGAGTGTCGCCTTTCTTGATGGTGTAGTTGCCATGTTTACCCGCAGCCGATCCGGACAGCGCGCCGCTTGCCGCGGGAGTCGTGTCGGAGATGGTCTGATCCATCGAGACTGGCGTGGCGGCCAGCGGTGTGGACGAATAACCGGGGCTTGGGGCCGGCGTGACGGTGATCGGGGCCGGGCCGATGTCGGTCACGTTGTTGTGTGCGGACATCAATGGTTCGGGCTTCTTGTTGGTGGCACAGCCGCAAGCGATGGCCAACACGGCGATGGACGCGAATGCGATTTTCATGGCGAGTTCTCCTTCCAGGAGTTTAAATCCGGGTCATCCTGACCCGGTGTGTTTGTCTGCCATGAGTTATCGGACGCTGGTTCCGGCCGACTTGAAAGAAAAATCGCCCAAATACCACTACGATCGATGACTTGATGCAAGTCTTGGCCCTGATTGGCATTCTGATTTTCACCGCAGCGCTGGTTTTTGCGGCGGCGGCGGCACTCGCAGCCCATGCGCTGGTGTGTCCGCCGCGCTTGAGCGATGCGCGGGCGGTCTGGCTGCTGGGCCGATTGTCGCCCGGGGATTTGGGTCTGCCGTTTGAGAACGTGCGATTCCCAATTCGTGATACAGCGACTGGGGATCCATTGGAGGTTTTTGGCTGGTGGATTCGACATCCGGCAGCGAAGGGGTCGGTGGTTCTTCTGCACGGCTACGGAGACGCGAAGATTGGCGCGATGGCCTGGGCTCCGATGTTGCACGAACTGGGCTGGAATATTCTAGCGATGGACCTGCGAGCGCACGGAGAAAGCGGTGGTCGATATTGCACGGGCGGAATTCGGGAGGCGGAGGACATGTTGCAGGTGGTTCATCAGCTTCGGCTGGAACGCCCGGGCGATACTCAAACGCTTTTACTCTTCGGGCTGGGCCTCGGGGCGGCAGTGGCGTGTGGTGTGGCCGCGCAGCCTGACTTGGAAATCGCCGGAATCATCGCGGATTCGCCGTTCGCGAAGTACGAGCAGGCGGCACACTTTCATCTTCGCGCCGTCGGCGCTTATGGACAACTGTTGCAGTGGGCAGCGATGAAGTGGGCCGGGCGATTGTGCGGCGTGAACCTCGCCAGTTCGCGGCCTGTCGACATGCTGCCGCGCGTTCGCTCCCCAATACTGATGATTTTGTCAGGCGACGATGCGACACTCGACGCCGCCGACGCGGCCTCCCTCAGCGATGCATTGATCGGTCGATCTCATGCCCGCGACGTGCTTTGGCGGGTTCCGAACGCCGGCCATCTTCTGGCGCTGGTGGCGGAGCCGGAGGAATATGCCCGGGAGGTAAAGGCGTTTCTCACGTCCGCGGCGACGAAAGAGCCGCAAGCTGGTTAGACTTTGTCGTAGATCACATGGGCAGATTCTTCCAAGCGATTGGGTGTGTCGTTTTCTGCTGCATCGCCGGCTGCGCGGATCGTTTTCTGCTCTATCCATCGACGTATCCGCTGGCCGCGCCCAACGCGTCGCGGGTCTTGGTGCGGATGGGCAATGGTTGGTTGGAGATATGGGTGTCGCGCCCGCCGGCGCTGAAAGACACGGAGCCGCGTGCCTTTGTGCTGGCTCTGAGCGGAAATGGCACGCGCGCCGAGACGGCCTCGCCCGTTCTGACCGAGCGCTGGGGGAAACTTCCCGTAGAAATATGGACGGTCAACTATCCGGGATACGGCGGAAGCGCTGGGAGTGCTTCATTGACATCCATCCCCCCTGCTGGCCTGGCGGCCTATGACGCGCTTCGCGCTCGCGCCGGCGTTCGACCGATCTGCATCGACGGCTTTTCGCTGGGAACGACGGTTGGCCTGTATGTCGCTTCGCATCGGCCAGTCGCGGGGATCGTGTTGCAGAATCCGCCGCCGCTGCGCGAATTGATCCTCGGGCGCTATGGATGGTGGAACCTTTGGATTGCAGCCTTGATTGTGGCCGAGCAGGTGCCATCGGAACTCGACAGTATCCAGAACGCCGGCAACGTCAATGCGCCGGCGGTTTTTATCCTTGCGAACGACGATCAATATGTCGCGCCAAGTTTTCAGCGCCGCGTTGTTGACGCCTATGCGGGGCCAAAAGCCCTGATCCATTATCCCGGCGGACACAACGCCCGCGTCGCGGGGG
>JBBRHH010000078.1:0-15280 GCA_038222915.1 Tepidisphaerales bacterium | reverse complement strand
GGTGAACTTAGAAGCTTGCTGTGCGGGGAAACCAACATCACTCCTCTGGCCACAACTGAAGGCAAGATCATCGTGCTGAATATGAGTACGAAGGAATTTGGAGAAATCGGTCAGCTCGCACAAGTAATTTTCAAAACTTCGTTCCAACGTGCCATCGAAAGACGACGCGTAAACGATAGCACCCGTCCGGTCTTTCTGTTCATGGATGAATTTCAGAATTTTTTAACCAGTTATGACAGCAACTTCGCAACGACCTGTCGGTCTGCCCGCGTCGCGGTCACGCTCCTCACGCAAAATTTGCCTGTCGTGTACAGCGCTCTTGGTGGTTCCGAAAAAGCACGCGTCGAAGTGGACGGATTGATCGGCAACATGGCGCTGAAATGCCTCATGGCCCAGGGCGATCGAAATACCAACGATGCTATGTCGGCCGCCATCGGCCGGACGCGCCAGCTCACCGTGAGCGCGAGCCAAAATTTCGGACAGCTTGGGCCTTTTGGGCAGTTTGGTCACGGCGGCACTATGCCAGGAAGTGCCTCGGTGAACGAGGTCTTTGAGGCCGAAGTGGGCGCCGTCGAGTTCACCAAGTTGCGCACGGGTGGCGCGGGCGCAAATAAGTTCCTCGTGGATGCGATTCTCTTCGCAAGCGGTGTGCGGTTCAGGTCAACCGGCAAGCCCTGGCGGCGGGTGACCTTCTCACAAAAGTAACGGTCAACAACAAGAAATGAATTCGAGCAACGGCGGCAGCACCGTCCACGTGGAAGGTCCGCGCCTGCTCGGGAACAAAGACAGGAGTGTTATGCAACAGGATCAAGTACCAACGTCCCACGCCGGCGAAGCGGCCGGTAAGGGTTTTGTGTCGATTATTTATGCGGTCGCCTGGACGGCCGAAGCCTGGCTCCATCGTGGTTTTGGCGTGCGGTTCATTGGAATGAAGGGCCCGCTGGGCTTTGGCTTTATCGTCTTGTTCGCAGCGTGCTGGGAACATGACGATCTGCGGCCAATCGGAGTGTTTCTCGGTTTCTACACGCTTTTCTGGATGGTGGCGCAGCTCTGGGCCTGGTGTCGCCGGCTACGCAAAAAGATCGATGGGCACACGCGCTACTCGGGACGGCCCCATCTGCTGCGGCTTCTCCCCTGGTGCAGTGAAGTCACGATCAAGCGCCTCGAACCGCTGCTCGTTCTCGCGGCCGGCTATTTCATCCATCACGTCAACCGGCCACTTGGCACTTACCTGATCGTGGCCGGCAGCGCCCTGATTGTGACTGCCACGTTCCAACTCGCCACCGAGCATGAGCGAGTGCTGGACATGAATGACGCAGTCACCGGGCAGCAGATCACGGCGGAGCGTTATCGCGAACTTCAAACCTGACCCTCTTTTTGAAAGGAGCATCGCATGGCTGAGAGCAAACCGAAGCTGGGAGCAACCGCGCTGTCCGGCTATTGGCGGCAGGGATTGGCGGAATTGCGGGCGGCGGCGCCCTATGCGGATTCGCCGCACGCCGCGGCCACAAATTACGCCATGCCCGGCATGGCAACGCCGGGCGAGGTCACCGAAGCCCGGCGAGAAGATCCGGCGGTGGACGAGGAGTCCATCCTCGCCAGCCGTATGTCCGGGCCGGGAACGGCGCGCGACGATCCCGGGAGGGATGACCCCGAGCCCAACAGGGACTGATCTACTCCATGGGCCTTTGCGTGAAGAAAGGAGGTGTTAAATGACGTGGAGTTGGCTGCTGATGCTCGTTGCAACGAAGGTGAAGGCAAGCGGCCTGATTGGAACTCTGTGGGCCATTTATGGTGACAAATGGCGTCGGAAGAAATGAGCAAAAGGTCTTTACTCAGAGAAAGGAGGTGAATCATGATTCTCTTAGCAATGCTAATCGCGTTAGCGGCGAAGCTCGTCGTGATCGGTTTGGCAGGTCTCGCGTATTACGCGTGGACACGCTGGAAAGCCGCTCACGCTGATGCGGCGAACTGAATGCGCGGGGGCGGGGCGACAATCTATCGTCGCCCCGCCTTCCGTCCGCCAGTTCCCCACGTAAGTGACGCGACGTATGAGATCTAGGTTCAATTCGTGAGACGACGCATATGGCACCGTCAAGTACGCAGGACCACGAACGCCTGGAGCGCATCGAGCATATGCTCCAGCAATTGCTTAGCCGTTCGGTGGTGAAATCCCATTACGCGGTTGAAGAGTTCGCGACGCTGGTCAAGCGGGCTCCGTTTACCGTGCGGCAGTGGTGCAACGAAGGCCGCATCAGGGCTGAAAAATCGATGACGCGCACCGGGTCGTGCTGCCGGTGGACCATCAGCCATGAGGAATACGAACGCTTCGTACGCGAAGGACTCTTGCCCCTCATCCGCTCGCATTCCAGTTAGCCAAAGGCACCTGCAATGACGGACAGATGCGATGGGTGATCCGCGTCTCCCGCCGCAGCTTCGACGATCACCCCGTCGGCAACTCGCCGGAAAACGGCTGCAGGATCAGCTCGGGCATACGGCTGGCGGATGAAGTTTCCTTTATCGGGAAAATAAGGGATCAACATTCAACGGCGGCTCCGCGCCCATTGGCTTGCGCTTTAGCAGAATGCTCGACGCAGGGCCGGTCCATTCCAGCGTTTCGGCTATTCCGCGATTCACAGGTTGGTTGCGGGACAGAGATCAAGGGTTACCAGCTCAGCAAGCTTCGCTGCGACATTTGCCATCGTATCTTCTGCCGTACTCAGGCCGCTTCGCGATCCGAGCAGGGGACTGACTTCGCGAAGAGCTTCATACGTCGTCTCGTGTAAGATTGGAACGAGCCGGTCACGCGCGAGGAGTGCCGAGAGTTCTTTGTCGGCGATGCCCTCTGCTGGGAGGCGGCGCAGCAGCGCGGGAGTCACCAACACAATTCCAACTCGCGAGTTCGCGAGGCCCTTGTCGATGGCGCGGAGCAGCGGCACCCTAAGGCCAACGTCCTTCTCGCTGAACCAGACTTTGACACCAAGTGACACGAGCAGGTCGTGCAGCTCCTTGGCGGCCGCCTGCCGATCGTCCCACGCGTGGCAGAGGAACACGTCCCGAAGCTCAGGCCGTGTAGCTAGGCTCTCGACGTTGTTGCGGACAGGCGTGAGTGCCAGTACCTGGGCAGGCGTGTAGATCACGGACGAACCGGCTTGCGACCATCTTGGCCTTGCGCTGCTGCCGGACCCGCCGCCGCTGCTCCGGCCGCCCCCGCCGCTGCCCGACGAATCGTAGGACGGGGACGAGTACGAGCTGTAGCCGCTGTAGCCGTAGCCTCTGGAGCGGCCACCGCATGCTGGGCAGTTCGCTGCGCCGCTCGCTGTACGATGGCCTTCTACTGGTGCTGTGCATCTTGCCATTTCGCAATCCTCTCATTTGCCTGTGCTGTCGAGTAGCACAGGTCTGACGCGTAAGCCGACCTGTGGCACCCAGCACGCGACGTTATCAGTCATCCCAACGATTTCGCCGCCGCCAGCGCCGACGACGCGGGGCTGTTTGGCGCTCAGCAAAGAACCCGGGCCATCCCAATCGGAGTATGATCCCAATGAGCAGGACTGCTTGAATCCAGAACGACTGTTGCAGAAAAGCGTTCCACAGTATCGAGAACACATTGATTTCCATATCGCTTCCCTATCGCTTGCCCTTGTTGGGTGACTGATTCGTCGGCTTCAACGAGATACCGTTGTTCGACGCGATGCCCCGCACCGAATCTTCCGTGCGCCCAATCATTCCCCCGATCACCCGGGTCGGCGTGTTGCCCTTCGCCAGGTCGCGCACCTGTTGAACGACTGCCGGCGTGATCGTTTTGCCGCTGTTCTTGTCGCCTTGCCACTTAGCCATGATGACGTCCTTTCGTGCGAAAACTCTGGCGAAACCCGCGTCGAGCGGTTACCGTTTCATTGGTCGTCCGCGACCGTCGCAGACAAAACAGACGAGGCTCTTGTTTCACCGATGAAACGATTGTATCATTGCCAATATGATGGTCAAGCGCGAACCGGAAAGTTTTTCTAGCGACATGACACACGCGGACATAGACACAGAGCTCCTGGGCGATTTGATTCAGCGCCGGCGAAAGACCGACGGGCTTTCACTTCGAAACGCCGCAGATCAGATGGGGGTCAGTGCGCCGACATTGCAGCGGGTCGAAGCAGGCCAGCCACCCAATTCGACGAACCTGATTCGAATCACTAAATGGTTACAATTGCCGGTGGACGAAGTGCTGCGGAAGGAAAAGAAACCAGCAAACAAACTGGCGACCGTCGCGCAGATCGAAGTGCATCTGCGTGCCGATCCCAATCTTGCTCCCGATGCGGCAGAGGCGATAGCGGACGCGGTTCAAAAGCTTTATGCAGCGTTCTCGAAACAAAACCGGCCAAAGTAAGTATCCCCCAAATCCTAAAGAGTGGGACGCGGAAACCAACGGCCAGTCGATTCGCTCCGCCTTCGCGAAGGCGATCCATCTTCCTTTGGAACCTTTCGATATTGCTGGACGCACACCGGGCGTGAAACTGTTAACGCGCGACGAGTTCGAGCAAGTCATCGGCAGTACCTGCGCAGAAGCGTTGTTCACGACGCACCGTAAGAAGTGGTCTGGTTTCGTCGTGCCCGTCGACGGATTGAATCTTATCGTGCTGAATTCAACGCACGCTCCATCGCGGCAACATGCAACCCTCACTGAAGAGTTGTTCCACATTCGTCTTCGGCACGAACCGTGCAAATTGGCGCTCTGTCCAATCACGGGTTTGATGAAGCGCGAGTACGCGGCGGCGGTGGAGGAGCAAGCGTATCACTCGGCGGCCGCCGCGTTGGTCCCGTATTACACGCTGCGCGAAATGGTGAAATCTGGCTCAACGATTGAATCGGTCGCGGAGTTCTTTCATGTCTCGGTCCCGCTTGTGCAGATGCGCATGAAGGTGACGCGCCTTTTACGCCGAACGAAAACTCCCTGAAGATGCAGCGTTGTGTACGGCGGAGCCGGACCTACCCGATTAAAAACACGAAGCATGTATGAGATGGCGAGCAAATGCAGGCCGTCGTGTTTTAGCTGCTCGACATCCCTCTCTGTCCGCAAAAATGATATATGCGAAATTTGTGCTCCATAACACCGCGAAGTTTAACTGCGTCCAATCAAATCGAGGTGGCGGGATTTGAACTCTGCCGGGACTATCCCCTAGCCGAACACACCTGCAATGGCATCGCGTGTGACCTGCGGCAGCAGATGACGGTATCGTCGCCGCTGCTGCTCGGTTGAGTGGCCTGCAAATTCGTCAATGATGCGCTGGTCCACTCCCTTGCTCGCCAGTGCGGAGATGAACGCGTGTCGCAAAATGTGAAAGCCTTTCAGTACCTTCCACTTGGATCCTTTCACCAGCGACATGAACGCCTTATGGGCCTGCCCGTCCGTTAGCTCTGCCTCACCTTCACCGAACAAATAGACCTTTCCTGCCTGCGCCGCGATCAGTGCGGTGAGCACTTCGATGAGCAGCTTGCTAATGGGCACCCGACGCGTCGTGCGAGTGCCGCGTGCTCGCTTCTTCTCCCGGATGGTCAGGACCGCGTTCTTAAGGTCCACGTCTTCGATGCGCGCCCGCATCAGCTCGGATCGCCTGGCACCGGTATGTGCCGCGGTGACGAGCATCGGATAGAGATAATCTCGAACGTTTTCCACCTGGGCAAAGGCGAGAAACTCCGTCACTTCATCGGGCTTTAGATACAGGCACTGCCAAAGGCTGTCGGCATCCCCGCCCGACTTGATGCGACGCTCAATCTCTTCCCATGGCATGAAAGGCAGAACTTCGTCGCCCTTGGGATAGACAAGCCCGTTGGCTGGAAACTCGCCTGTGACCATGCCGTTGCGTTTGCCCCAGTTGAAGACGGCCCGGAACGTATCGATCTCTTTCTTGATCGTGACCGGCGCCACGGCCTTCTGTCGCCGAGTAACGTGTTCCTGGAGATTCGCCAGAGTCAGCAAGGGAAGAGCAAAGCTCTTCCCGAGTGTGGCCTCAATATGGCTGAGGTGGATGCCGGTTGTAGCGAGCGTATTGGACTCGATGGCCCCGTTGGCGAAGACCTTCAGGTACGCCTCACGGAGCTGCTGCAGCGTCGTGTTTCTTACCTTGGTAAGATTCTGGGGGGAGAGTGGCGGCTTGCCGTCGTGAAGCAGGAAGTCGTTGATCGAGCAACCTGCGGGCACTTCAAGCAGTCGCTGCTTGACGCGCATCAGCAGATGTTCGGCCTTGGCCTTCCACTGCCGTGCTTCGCTGAGCGTCACATCACCGACGGTGAGGGACTGCTGCTTAGATTCAAACTGGAAAATGAGGCGGTAAGAACCGTTTCGGCGTTGCAGAGCGGCCATGACTGGCTCCTTTGCCAATCCAACACTGCCGCAACACTCTTACCAATTTCTTACCATCCGAGTGGCGGTTTCCGCGAATTATAGCGAAAACCGCCGCAAAAATGAACTCGGCAGGTAGGACTCGAACCTACAACCTGCCGGTTAACAGCCGGCTGCTCTACCATTGAGCTACTGCCGAATTATCGTCCCGTCGACTGGCTACGCGCTGCCGCGAGGCCATTTCCGTCGACGCGTCGTACTTTAATCGTCACATTCCAAGTGTCAAGTGAGCCATCGAGACTGGCTAATGTATACGTAAGTCCCGCAGGGCAATAGACAAGCCCGCGACCCAGGTCGCGGGCCGCATGGCTTTCGATGATCTCTACGCAGCCGCGGCAGCGGCTTCAGGCTTTTTCCAAGTGCGACGGACCGGCTTCACAATGTGGCCGTTGCGAATCGCCTTTGCACTGACCTTGATCCGCACAATCCGACCTTCGATCACGGCCCGAACTTTTTGAATGTTCGGCCGGAACTTGCGGGCGGTGATGCCGGTGATCTTGGTGCCCACGCCGCCGAGGTACTTGGCCTTGCCGCGATGGGTGATCTGGTTGCCGAAGGTGGTTTTCTTACCTGTAAAATAGCAAACGCGTGGCATTGAAATCCTCGTCTTTCGAAATTGCGAGTCGGGAAGTCTAGGAACTCTTTGGCCGTCTTGCAAGGGGGGCGATCAACTTCGCCAAATGAAAAGCCCCGGCACATTGGCCGGGGCCGTTGGTTGGATCCTTAATATCAGTGCGAACTGGTCAGCAATGGGAACGACTTTGCTTCGACTTCGCGCTGAATCAAAATCGTCGGCTTGACCAGGATGAGCAGAATCTGCTCGTCCTTGGCGGTCGATCGGTTTGTAAACAGCCGCTTGAGGAATGGAATCTTGGAAAGCACTGGAATGCCGGCTTCCTTTTCGGTCTCGCCGGCGATGGTTTCGCCGCCCAGAAGCAGCGTGCCGCCGTCGGGCACGTTCACGGTTGTTTTGACTTCCGTGATCTGAATCTGCGGCTGCTGAATCTTACCGTTAATATTACCTGCCGAAGACTGGCCGGTGGTGATGACCGTGCCGGCGCCGCCGGCGCCCCCTGCGCCACCGGTGTTGGCATTCTGACTGGTTCCGCCGTTGTCCTGGAACTGGAAGGTGAAGAACTGCAGGATCGTCGAAAGCTGCGGCCGAAGGGTCATGGTCACGTATTTGCGATCGGCCGACACGGTGGCCTGAACGTCGAGCAACACGCCGCTCTGGGCGGTGCTGATGGTCGGCTGGAACAACGCTGCGTTGTTACCAACGACGGGCTGCAGGTTGCTCACGTAGGCCTGCTGGGTTGTGACCAGCACATAAGCACGCTGGCCATTGAATAGCGTTACGCGCGGCGCCGTTACGAGCGTGCTGGTCTGCTGCGCCTGGGTGGCGCGAAGCAGAAAATTGACCTGGAACGCGTCCAGGAACGTTCCGGCCAGGCCTGGGACCGGGCCGCCGACGGTCAGCGACGGACTGTTGCTGGCACCCGATCCAATGCTGCCGGGCACAGAGTTTGTCGGGTTCTGGGTGAAGTTGATCGAGTTCTGCGAAACGCTGATGGGCGTAAAGTTGTTGGGGTTCTTAATGTTAAAGAAGAAGTCCAGATCGAGACCAACGTCTTCGAGATAATTGCGCTGCACCGTCAGGAATCGTGTTTCGACGGTGACCTGAATCGCCCGCTGTTCGCGAAGCTGTTGGAGCAGGTTCTGGAGGGCGTTGTGATTGTCCGCAGTCTGGGTGACGATCAATTCGCCCGACAGTTCGCGGATGGCGCCAATGGTGCCGCCGGCCTCGCGCCAGGTGTCCGGGGCCACGGTTTCCTGAATGAGCTTGAGGATGTCCGCGGTCAATTCCTTGCGCGTTGGCCCGATTTCGGTGCTGCCACCCTGCCCGCCCGAGCCGCCGCCACTGCCGCCGCCGACACCACCGCCGACGCCGCCGCCCACGCCGCCGCCACCGCCAACGCCGCCAACGCCGCCGCCACCGCCACCGATGCCGCCGCCCTGGCCACCCTGACCGCCGCCGCCTTGCTGGGCCGACAGGTTGAAGTTGGTCTGGCTGATGAAGTCGGAGAGGGGGACGATCAAATCGCGGATGTCGTACACGCGAACGAAGGTGTTCTTGTTCAGATCTTCGCTGGTCGAAACGGTGATGACGCCGTCATCGACTGTGTAACCAAGCTTGACGTTGGCGCCGCCAACTTCCGACAGGATGGTACCGAGGACCTTCGAGAACTTGACGTTGCGCAGACGGGTCGTCACCTGGGCCGTCTTGTCGATACCGGCCGCCTCCAGAGCCTTCCAATTGACGAAGATATTCGCTCCGGTAATGTCCCGCAGGAAGTCGACGACGTCATTGAACGCGACGTTGTCAAACTTGATTTCGGGGAGCACGCGATCCAGTGTCGCCTGGGTGGCCTGGTCGGTTGTGGACTGGTGCTGTTCAAGGCGCACTTCTTCATCGCGCATCCGGCTGATGTCCGGCCAGTTGTCCGGATAGCGGATGATGTCGTTGTACGGAATCTTCTTTTCTTCGGAGTCATTGAGCTGCCTTGTCAACTGGGCGTCGAACTTGTCGCGATGCGTGGCCTGCTCGCGTAGATTCCTGCGGTCTTCGACGAGCTGTCGCACGCCGATGGCGTAATCATTGGTCGGGTCGATGCCGAGAATCTGGTCCAGCACACCCAGGGCCTGATTGTACTTCGCGTCATAAATGAGCTGCCGGGCGGTTACGACCAGCGCTGCCACGGTTCGGCGCTTCTCTTCGCGCTCGTGCTTATCTCGCTTAATTTCGTTGCGCTCGGCCTGCGTCTTTGCGCCCTCATCCGTGATCTGCTGATCCGTGCGACGGGAATTGTCCAAAGCCGCTTGGGCTTCGGTGATCGTCGTGTTCACCTGGGCCAACTGCGCCTCGGTGAGATTCTCGGCGATGAGATCGCGCTGGATGCGGGCGTCTTCGACGGATGCTTGTGCGGCGCTGAAATCACGAGCCTGAATGGCCCGGCGCACGTTGGCGATGTCGGTGTTGAACTGGAAGCGGAAGGCGTCGATCCGGCGTTGGATCTCTTCGCGGATGTTCGCAAGGCCGGTGGTGTTCGGGCCGGGAGCGCCGATCCGGGAGGCGGTTGCATCGCGTCCGCGCACCGCGTCCTGATTGGCTGGGTCGAGGCGGGCAGCGTCGCCGTACAACACGTTGGCGTCACGGAAGCGGCCTTCCTTCTCGGCCGTCTGACCCTGTTCGGTCATTTTCGCCGCGACGGCAATGTCTTGTTGTTTCTTGGCCCCGTTCAAAGCCGCGGTTCGACGCAGCTCCTGAACGGCCGCATCATCCGGCGGCGGCGTGGTCGTATCTGGTGTTGCCGGAGTGGTTGGAGGAGTCGTTGGGGTGGTGGGAGTAGTGGGAGTGATCGGAGGCGTGGTCGTTCCAGTCGGCGGGGGCGTGACTGGCAACGCGTTGGGCGTTGTGTCGGTCGTGCCGGCGGCCTGTGCGAGGGCGATGCGCCGCGCGTTGGCCTGGGCATCCGCGGTTTCCTTCTTATCCATCCGGGCGAGATAGTCGGCTGGTGCATTCTCGAAAATGCCCGGCTTGTAGCCAGCATCACGGGCTGCAGTGAAATTCTTGCGGGCGTTGATCCAGTCCCCGCGGTTGTACTGATCGCGCGCCATCGCGTACGCCGTTGTCGCATCACGGCTCTTGGCGCTGGCTTCCTGATCGGAAGCATTGCGGGTGGCGCGGGCCGTGGCCTCGCGTGCTTCGGAGTCGGCCCGATCGGCGTCGGACTTGTCCTTCGCGTCCATCTGTGCCAGCAGGATGACCGGGGCCTTTTCAAAAGCGCCGGGCTTGAAACCTTCATCGCGGAGGGCCTTCAGGTGGGGCCGGGCATTGGACCAATCGTGGGTGTCGAATTCTTTGACTGCTTGTGCATACAGGGCTTTCAATTCGCCCTGGTGAAGCTCGGCGGCGGACGGTGCGGACGGGCTTGGGTTTGCGGGGGCAACGGCTGGTGTGCCCGATGCACGGTCCGCGGCCTCTTTTGCGTCCATCTTGGCGAGAACTGAAGCGGGCGCTTCGCCGCCAAAGAGGCCGCCGGGCTTGTAGCCGCCATCGCGGGCAGCAATCAGATCTTTACGCGCTGCGATCCAGTCACCCTTTTTGTATTCCGCCACGCCGCGATCGTAGGAGGCCCTCGCGTCGGCGACGCCAGCGCCACGGCCGGCATCGGCGACGGCGATCTGCAGCTTTGCTTTTTCCTTGGTGGCGGCGTCGGCGAACTGGTTGTCCTGGGCCGCTTTGTAATGTGTTGCCGCTTCGTCGTATTTTTTGTCGGTCAGCGCGGCTTCGCCCAATTCGAACTCGGCGCGCGCCGCTTTGCGCTTGGTCAGTGCCTCCTCGACCTGGGCAACCATTCCCTGCAGCTTCTTCTGGTCGGCTTCCGATAGTCCATCGGGCTTAACCTGTTGGAGGGTGGCCTGGGCTTCTTCGAAGTTGCCGGCGGCGTATTGCGAACCGCCCTGGGTGAGCAGATCGGTGTCCGACAGCTTGTCGGCCGCCAAAATCACGTCGACGCCGGGGATCGGCGCGGCGTATACCTGTGATGGCGCGTAGAGGGATGAAGGAGCCAAGGTCGGCACAACCATCCCGACAGCCAGCGCAAGGGCGGCCATTTGCCGGGGATTGCGTTGACGTTTGGATGGATTGGACGATGCACTAGCGACGCGGTCGGAGCGGTCTAACAACACGGCGTTCCTCCTTTTGCACAGGTTTGGCCCGACGCCAGGGCCAAACTTCAGGGTCCGCGCACACCTCACATGCCGCGTAATGCCACTGCCTGCCCTACACGCGTAGGACGGTTGCAGTGAATCGCTGGAAAGTAACTTGAAGCATGCGCGGGAGAACCGGTCTGGGTGTCAACTCGATGGTGTCGAATCTCAGGTTCAGCCTTCTATACCACACTGCCATTCCGCCACGACGCCACGCGCCGTTTGGAGTGCGCTGTGCCGGGAATCACTCGCATAGCCAACGAGAGAAAGGCAATTCCCGGTTCGAACCGCGGGAGTCTAAACGAACGCTCCGGGCGTTGCAAATAAAATTATGATTCATGGCAACGCCTGGGAATAATTCTGGTCCGGACGGTTGCGAAGCATATCAAAGGCCGGCCGCATCCTACTTCTCGATCCGCCGAATCTCCAACACAGTCGCGAGGTCGGCCGGCACCTTCCCGACCAGCGCATCTTCCACCACAAGATCGTCGCCTTGAATCGAAATCGACTTCGCGCGAACCCGCGAACCGTCCAATAGCATCACTTCGAAGGCACATTCGCCCTGTTTCGCCTCGCGCAGCACGAGGGCCGCGGCCTCGCGCTTCATTTCGAGCGATTTATCCCCGAATAAGAGCGACGCGATGGTCACCCGGCCTTTGTCCATCCGCTTGAACTCCCCCTCGACAAAGTCGCCGTTCTGCAGGAGCACGCCGGCGCGGGACGTCTGGGCCTTGTCGCCCAGCGCCCCCACCAGGGGCACGAACTGCAAACGCGCAATTTCTGCCAGTTGGACCGTCATTCCTTTGCCGCTGCGCGAGAGTGTCAGCCCCCCTTCTTCGATCCCGACGATATCGCTGGCGATGACGGACCCACCGCGCGTGACCATGCCGCGCGGCCATTTTGGCGGGCTCGGGTCGACGGCGGCCGGGATCACCTGAACATGATCGAAGGTCGTTTTTCCGTTGGCTTCGTTTCGCGTGGGCGAGCTGGCCGCGAAAACGCCGGCGAAGATTTCCTCGTCCGGTCCGACACTGAGATTCGCCTCGCCGATTTTTTTCCACGCCTTGCCATCGGCTGATTCGCTGGCGGTGACCGCGTAGCCTTTTCTTTCCAATCTAAGCCAGGCCGACCCCAAAATGCGCTTATCTGATTCGCAGAGGACCTCATAAGCTGACTTCGGGTCAGCCCGAACCAGCAGGCCGCTCACTTCCACCTGGCCGCGAGCCAGTGCAACATAGGTCGATTGTGCGTTGAGGGACGGCCGCAGCATGACGCCCAGCTTTACAAAACGCCAGTCCTGAAACGACCGCACCCGCGCGATCAACGCTCCGTCGCCTTTCAGCCGTTGGTATACATAATGAAAGCTGTCGGCCGGATCGTCTTTTGTCCCCAGGCCACGGCCGTTTTCGACGATGTTGATGCGCTGGTCGGTGATGTTACTTTTGCCGGCCGGCTCGATGGGGCCAACATCTATTCCAACAAATGGCTGTGTTGCAGGCTGGGTGGCTGGAGGCGGTGTGAGCGCGACCCGCGATACCTCGTCAATCGAGATATCCGAAGTCTCGCCGGATTCGGCCGTGATGTGAAGCTTGCCGTCCGCCAATTTCACTTCACCCTGATAGCTTTTCCCGTCGCGCGTCTCGATCTTGCCAGCGCCGGCGCAACACACAAGCGCCGCAGTGAGGAATAGCAGGAGTTGAAGACGTGGCAGCACGGCATGATCATATCACGCGACCTGTCGGCGGTTACACTTGCATCACCAGATCAAGAATGAAAACCATTGCTTCGATTGTGATCATTCTTGCCATCTTGATTGGCTGCGATGATGGTCGGCCGGAACAGATTGTCCGGGTGCTCGATTCTGCTGGTCGACCCGTTACCGGCGTCCGCGTTCAATACAATTGTGAATCCTGTGCCGAGAACCCGGTTGCCTACACGGATAAAGATGGCATCGCCGATAATCCCAAGAGAGGAATGCATACGGGATACGTGACCATCGACAAGGCCGGTTATAAATATGCGATCTTCACTCCCGCAACGTGGCCCGTAACGATCACCGTTGGGAAATAATCAGATGAAAACATCCGCCATCGTCATTTCCTGCGTGCTCGCGTGCGCGTCGGCCATCCTCGCGGCCGACCCGCCCGCGACCCGTCCAACCACCCGCCCCACCGCCCGCCAACTGGTCGAGCGGATCAGGCAAAACACGCACATCCCGTGGAACCCGATGACGGTCGACACGTTCAAGGCCGGCAATCCGGATACGGAGGTGACGGGGATTGTTACGACGCATCTGGCGACTCTAGAAGTTCTGCAGAAAGCGGCAGCGGCGGGGAAGAACTTTGTCATCAGCCACGAACCGATTTTTTACAACCACCTCGACCGCACCGAGCCGCTGGAAGGCGATGCGGTTCTGGCGGAGAAGCGCGCGTTTATCGAAAAGCATGGGCTAATCTTGTTTAGATTCCACGATCACTGGCACCGCCGGCAACCGGACGGGGTGAATCAAGGGGTGATCAAGAAGATCGGCTGGGAAAAATATCTTCAGGCCGGCGAGTTGCCGCTCTTTACCCTGCCGGCCACGACGCTCAAGGACCTGGCCGATGACCTCAAGACGAAACTCGGCGCGACGGTTGTACGGGTCGTGGGAAAACCCGACGCGAAATTTACAAAGGCGACGATGCTTCCCGGCGCGGCCGGCTCGGCGGCGCAGATCAAGATGCTCGAGCGCGATGATGTGGAAGTGCTACTGATCGGCGAGACACCGGAATGGGAGACGGTCGAATATGTCCGCGATGCGATCACGGAGGGGAAATCAAAGGCGCTCGTGATTCTTGGCCATGCGAATTCAGAAGAAGCGGGGATGCAGAACTGCGCGGAGTGGCTGAAGACTTTTATTCCTGAAGTGCCAGTGCAGTTTATTCCGGCGGGCGATCCGTTTTGGACGGCCGGCGCGACAACGTCGGGAAAATAGCCATCACGCGATTCTGATTAGATTCGATCACCTTGGACGCGTGAAATGAATAGCCAGCGCGCGAATTTGATTTCGAAGCACAAGTAGACCAAAGCCGATCGAAATCAGCAAAGAGACAAGCATATTCGTCGTCGTCTCGTCCCCGATGAACATTCTCACCAACAGGGACATCACGAACCACGACATGAAGAATGTGCAGATGGCACGGATAGCCGTGGAAGCGTTTCGGTTCATTTTAACCCGATCAGGAACCGATCAGGAACAATTGAATGTTCGTCAATTCGAAGTCTTGATCGAATTATCCGCACCTTTTTCCATTGAATCAATGTGCATCTCTCACATTTGTCCAATTGGTCGTTATTCAGCGCAGCGGCTGAACAACATCCCTCCAAGCACATCGCTATGGCTCAGCAGGAGAACCTTCAATGACAACCGCAACCCGCCTAGCAATCCCCGCTATCCTGATCTTCTCACTCTTCACCCACGCCCGCGCAGACATCGCTCTTCCCCATGTGTTCTCCGACAACATGGTCCTCCAGCGCGAGACGCCCATTCCGGTCTGGGGCACAGCGGAGAAAGGCGAGGACATCACGGTGACCCTCGCCACCGAATCCCGCACTGCCAAGGCCGACGACACCGGCCATTGGAAAATCGTCCTCCCCGCCCTCAACTCCACCGACACCCTCCAACTCACCGTCAAAGGCTCGACCAGCCCCGTGCGCGTTTTCAAAAACGTCCTCCTCGGCGAAGTCTGGCTTTGTTCCGGCCAATCGAATGTCGACATGCCCATTGGCAACCTGAACGTCCGCGACAAGGAGAACAAACAGGCCGACTATCCGAAGATCCGCCAGTTCCTTGTTGAGCGGGTCAGCGCCAACACGCCACAATCCGATTGCAAAGGAAAATGGGTTGAGTGCAGCCCGAAAACTGTCTGGGAGTTCTCGGCCGTCAGCTATTACTTCGGCCGAAATCTCCACAAGGAGCTCAACGTCCCCGTCGGCCTCATCGTCTCCAGTGTCGGCGGCACCGCCATCGAGCGATGGACCAGCCGCAAATCCCTCGAAGCCGATCCCGACATCAAAGACTTCCACGCTGGTGGCTCCGAGCTCTACAACAACATGATCGCCCCGCTCATCCCCTAC
>JBBRHH010000077.1:0-15339 GCA_038222915.1 Tepidisphaerales bacterium | reverse complement strand
TGTCAGAAATGGAATCAAACACAGAAACCAAATAAGCCACACCGGCAGCGGCAAAAGCAGCATTATCTCCCTGATCGCACGCTTCTATCAGCCGCAGCAGGGGCAGGTGATGGTGGATGGCCACGACATTCGTCACATCATCGGCCAGACGCTATCGCGACAAACCGGCCTCGTACTCCAGGTAAACTACCTGTTCACCGGCACGGTGATGGAAAACATTCGCTACGCCAAATCGGCCGCGACGGATGAAGAGGTGGTCGCCGCCGCAAGAGCAATCGGCTCGTACGACCTGATCATGGCGCTCAAGGACGGTTTCAACTCGGAGGTGGGCGAGCGCGGCGGAAACATGTCGATGGGTCAGCGGCAGTTGATCTGTTTCACGCGGGCCTTCCTGGCCGATCCGCGCATCTTCATGCTCGACGAAGCGACCAGCGCCGTCGACACCGCAACGGAGTTGATGGTGCAGCGCTCGCTGGAAAAGCTGCTGAAAGGTCGCACGACGTTCGTCGTGGCCCATCGGCTCAGCACGATTCAGCGGGCGGATCAGATTCTCATGATCGACCAGGGGAAGATCGTCGAGCGCGGCACGCACGCCGAGCTTCTGTTGCAGGGCGGCAAGTACGCCGAACTATACGAACAGTTTGCGCACGGCGCGATTGATGTTTGACCCCCCCCGAACAGAGATTTCATTGACATTGCATCGATCCTGCGTAACCTCCTCGGCTGTTTGCCCGGTCGCGGGCCCAACTGCATTGAGAGGCTCACCATGAACATGAAATCACTCTGGTCCGAATTCAAGACTTTTGCGTTCAAGGGAAACTTGATCGACTTGGCCGTCGCGGTTGTGTTGGGCAGTGCCTTCGGGGCGGTGATTAACTCCCTCGTAAAAAATATTTTCATGCCGCTGATCAGCTACGTCACGCCGGGCATGACCTACACCGAATGGCATCTGGGCAAGATCCAGATCGGTGCGTTTCTGGGCGAACTGGTCAACTTCACGGCCATCGCCCTGGCGATCTTCATTTTCATCGTGAAACTTGTAGGCATGGTTGTGAAGAAGACAAGTCCGCCCGCTCCGTCTGAGCCGACGAGCAAGGAATGCCCGTTCTGCATTTCAAACATTCCCATCAAGGCAACCAAATGCGCTCACTGCACCGCCGACCTGCCGGCCGCGTGAGCGCGAAACTTTGGCGATGTCATGGTCGCGCCATTTTGTGCTACACTGACGGCTGAGGGATCCATTGGCGGAGTCCCCGTTTTTAAATGTAAAGGAGAAACGATGGTTAAGTCTCATGCTTTGTGGTGTTTGATGCTCGGTGGGGTCATGCTGGTTGGATGCAAGAAGGAAGAGGCCGCTGCCCCGACTGTGCCAACCCCCGGCACCAAGCCCAGCGCCCTGGACAGTGCCAAGGACGCGCTCAAAGGCGCCGGAACCGAAGCTGGTGAAGCGATGACGGCCGGCTCCAATGCGGTTCAGGCCCAGGCCAAGGGCATGGTCCAGAAGGTCAAGGACATGCTCGAAAAGAACGACCTTGACTCGGCGGACGGCATCATGCAGAAGCTCGATGCGATGAAGGACAAGCTTCCGCAGTCCGTCCAGGACGAGATTGCCAGCCTGCGCACGAAATTCGACGCGATGAAGGGTGCAGCCGGCACCGCGATCAAGTCGGCCACCACCAAGCCGGCCCTGCCGGTGACGCCGCCCGCGATTCCCTGAACGCGGCCCCACGACATCCGATAACGTCTTTTCACGAAACGGGAATAGCCACAAGCTGTTCCCGTTTTCCATTGGCAGTTGCGCGCCCTTTTAATCGGCACATGCATTTTGGCACGATTAAGTGATGCCGTTTCACTTCCGATGAAAGAGGAGTTACTCGCCACTGAACAAGAGGAGCAGACATGCGGAAATTGAACAAACTGTTTTCGGCCCTGGTGGCCGACGAAGCCGGTGGCGAAGTGCTGGAATACGCACTGATTGCCGGCTTGATTGTGGTTGCCTCGATCGCCGTTATCGGAACGGTGGGCACCAAGGTGCTGGCCCGCTGGAACACCCTGAACAGCTCGATGTAAGCCGCAAGGCTGGCATCGCTTTTCAGAAACGCAGCACGCCGGAACCGGTTGTCGAAACCGGTTCCGGCTTGCTCGTTTGATGCGGGCAGCGCAGCCAATCCGTTTCCATCCGGGGGGCTTATTAATCGTATCCAGGATAATTGTATAATAGTCGGCCTGATCACTTCACAAGGATCACCTGGCTGGCAAGCCCTTGCGGCAGCGATTCATCCATATGAATGCCCCCACTTCCCGTCTGATTGATCGACGCGGCGATGATCCGGCCATACAGGGATGACGAGTTGCTTAGCGTGACCGAACTGTCCGGACAGTAAATGTCCGCCAGAATCGACGACGCATTGGACAGACTGAGCGTCGCACTCGGCAAAAGGTAAATGCGAAAGTTGGTTGGCCTCGCCTGATAGGCATTCATGACGACGTTGTTCAGCGTGCAATTTCCATAAATATAAAGCGTGCAGGTACTGGTGCTCGTAATCGTGCAGCCGCCGGAAAGATTGACGTTTCTGAGATAATAGACTCCGCCCGGGAAAGTGGTTGAGCCGGAGAAGTTGAAGTTCACGTCTCCATTGACGACCGCCCCGCCGAGGCTGGCGTTGTCGTTTGTGGTTGAGTAGCTGCCGGCCGTGACGCTGTTATAGTTCAGCGCTCCGCTGAGGGCGGACCGCGATCCGGTTACCGTTCCACCGGTACACGTCTTTCCAACGCCAGGATGCGCGTCCCCCTTTACGGTGCCGGCCGTAATCGTGATGTTTCCTTCCGAGGCCGCCTTGGCAAGGCTATGCGCCGATCCAACCGAATATCCGCCAGCCGAAGAGTCGTATCTGTCCAAGACTACGGTCGTGTTCATCGCCATCGAATTCTGACCGACGATCCCGTAGTTCTGTGGCTGGCTTGATACGACGGAGGTGGCGTGGATGGTGATGGTGTTCAAGCCTATGACGCGCGTGAAGGTGAGGTTGACCGTCGCGTGGGCGTTGATCCGGATGGCGGTTGCCGAGGCCCTTGCCGCGCCGGTGACAACAGTAAAGACTTTCGTGCCGGAGTTATAGGAACCGAAATCGATGTCCGTGGATGCGAGGGTGAACAATTGATTGTTCACTTTGTTCTGGCCGGCCGTGGCGATCCCGTCGGTCTGGGCAGAGGTGTAGCTGGTGGCCAGGCCTGTCATCGCCGCCCGGGCGGCGGAGTCGGCCACGTTCTGCAGTTCGGTCTTCGTGACCTGCACATAACCAAAGTCGACGGCGAGCGAGACGAACCCGAACACCGCAATCATCATTAAAACGACAAACACGAACGCAAAGCCGCGCCGCTGTATTATCGGATGATTTCGCCTCACATTCACAACCATGCGTATACACAGGATCGGTGGCGGTCTGCCCCTCCTAAACCGCACAAGCCCTACTTAATTATTTAGACCTGAGATCCGCAACTAATTTTAAAATGAGTTCAGGAGTGCACATATCGTTTCAACGATAATCGCAAGAGCAAGCAATGAATTAATGAAGACAGTGGGACGGAGAATTTCTGGAGGACGCTTCGTCCGGCATAAGCATGGCCGTCGCGGATTCGCATTTATTTTTGTAGTTCTCATGATGGTGGTCGTCTTTGGTTTTTCCTCCCTGGCTGTCGATCTGGGTGCGGTGCAGATGGCCAAAACACAACTTCAGGGCGCAGTGGACGCAGCTGCACGATCCGCATGCAAGGGCCTCACGATCAGTTACACCCAGGCGCAAACCGATGCCGTAACGACGGCGGGGTACAACACTGTCAACGGCACCGCCTATGTTCTCGCGACGTCGGACATTGACTTTGGCACCTGGGATACGAGCGGGCGGACTTTCACTATCTTGACCGGGGCTGCCCGCTCCACTGCCAACTCAGTGCGCGTGAACGGACACATGGCCGTAGCGCTCACAATGGCGAGGGTTGTCGGTATCTCCACCGTCACCATTCACGCCTACTCTACAGCGATGACGGCCACGGCGACGTCGCCATATGGAATTGTCGGGCTCACCTCGATGAACAACAACAACAACGGCGTGTGGGACAGCTACGATGCCACCGCAGGGGTTTATTCCGCGGGTTCGGCGCATAGTCTGGCTACCGTTGCATCCAACAGCAACATCACGCTCAACAGCAGCAGCGTCAAAGGAGATGTACATCCCGGCGTCGGCAAAACGGTCAGCGGCGGCACGGTCACGGGTTCACGCACCGCGCTCACCAGCGCCGTCAGTTACCCGAGCGTCTCGGCGGGCACGGCCGCCACTACAAACAACAACACTCTTCTTGCCGGGCCGGACTGGAGTTCTCCCAATTTCAATCACAGTGGTTCCAGCACGATCACCATCCCGGCCGGGACCTACTACGTCCAGGATTTCAAGGTGACTGGCAACGCGACCGTGAATTTGACCGGGGCGGTGGTGATGTACATTTATGGGGACGTTAACATCAATTCCTCCACCGTCAACGCATACCAATCCAAGCCGACAAATTTCAAGATTTACCTCCTTTCCGGCTCCACCTTCCAACTGCGAACAAATACCTCGGTTCAGGCTGACATCTACGGTCCAGATACCGATATGTCTTTCAGTGGAGCGTCGACGCTCTACGGACGAGTTATAGGGTTGTCGCTGCAGCAGACCGGCAATGGAAGCATTCACCAGGACGAGTCGCTCTCTGCCGCATCGGGATCAGGAACAATTTCAGTTGTGAAATAACCATGACCTCTACAACAACATGCCGTCGCTGCACCAATCGCCCCTTTCTGTGCAGGCGCCGCCACGGAGGCGCGCTGATCGAGATGGTGCTCGGCCTGCCCGTCCTGCTGATGATCGCCTTCGGCACCGCTGAATACGGCTACTACTTCTTCGTCAAAAATACATTTCAGAGCGCGGCCCGGGACGGCGCTCGCGAGGCAATTACATCTTCTTCGACATCGACGACGGTCAGCACCAAAGTTGCACAGTCGCTGACCAACGCCGGCGTCGGAAACTGTTCGTATTCCGTGACGACCAGTCCGTCCAATCTGGTCGGACTGCCCAACGGGACCGCAATCACCGTGACCGTCTCCTGCAACTGGAGCAGCGTGGGCATCTCACCGCTGCCATCGTCGCTGGGAGGGATTGGAAGCTCAAAAGTAGTCACGGGGACGGCCGTCATGAACAGGGAATGAAGCAGGAGTGCTGGAGGAGGAGATCGTGAGAAAACGGCGCGGCAATACTCTCATTTTGCTGACGGTGGCTATGGTGCCGCTGATCGGATTTGCCAGCCTTGGCGTGGACCTCGGTCGCGTTCAGGTGGCCAAGGGCGAGCTTCAAACCGCGGCCGACGCAGCCGCGCGAAACGCGGCCAGCTTTCTCACCCAGGGCACGGCGCTGGCGCAAGCGGCCGCGCTGGCAACGGCTGCCTTGAATACCACTGATGCAAGTCCCGTCGTGTTGATTCCCGCAACTGATGTGGTCGTTGGAACCTGGAATTCCGGGACGTCAACGTTCACGGCCGGCGGCGCAAGCCCCAACGCTGTGAAGGTATACGCCCGCCGAACCAAGGCCCTGGGAACCGCCGTGCCCCTGGCATTCGCAGGAATGTTCGGCATGGCATCCTGCGACATCACCGTAAGCTCCATCGCCATGCTTTCGACCGCCGCCGGGGCGTCGTCCACCTCCCTGCGCGTCGACGCCGGCATGAATCCCTGGCTCGCCGGCATGCCCAACGGCAACTATGGCGGCTCCGCCGTTTCAGGAACCGCTCCAGCCAATTCGCCCACGCAGGCTGGCCTGACGATTGTTGCGGGACAGACTTTGCAATTTACGGTTACGGGTTCGATGGCCGACGACCCGGTCAACATCAATCAGAACTGGACCCCCGATGGTCAGCCCGCGGGCAACCGCACCAACGACTCGGGCTACCTCAATGGCATGTCGCAGCTCAACACCCAGCAGGGATCGCTGGTCGGCGTGTTTCTCGACAACACGGCACCCAATTCCGGCGGAGCAACGCCAGCGGCTCTGGACATGAGCAGCGCTGCATCGCGCGACTTTACAACACTGTCACCAAAACTGCGTCAGCCGTTTTTCATCGGCGACGCCAAAACGAGCGGCAACGTGCAGCAGCAGTTCGTCGTACCGGCTGGCGCGACGCGGCTGTTTCTGGGCATGATGGACAACGTGAACTGGGCCAACAACTCGGGATTCTTCTGGGTGTCGGTCAACGGCCCCGCTCCGAAGATAAGCACGGTGAAGTAGCTACTCCCGCAGCCCAAACTCGTTCAACCGCCGGTGCAGCGTCCGCCGGCTGATGCCCAACTGCTTTGCCGCCTCCGTCCGATTTCCCCGGCACCCCTCAAGCGCCTTCAAAATCGCCTGCTTGGACAGACGATCGAGATTCAACTCCGGCCCCTCCGATTCCGCCTCCCCATCATCCCCCTCCAGAACATCCAGCTCGCGCAGAAAACGCTCCGGCAAATCCTCGGCCGACAGCAGGTGCTTGCCGCTCAACACCACCATGCTCTCCAGCACGTTCTTCAACTCACGCACATTGCCTGGCCAGTCATATCGGCCAAAGGCTTCGAGCAATGATGGATCGACTTCGCGCGGCTCAAAACCATTTTGCCGGCAGATGTCATCCAGGAAAAATCGTGTCATCAGCGGCAGATCCTCCCGCCGGCGTCGCAGCGGCGGCAGATCAATCCGCACCACGTTCAACCGGAAAAACAAATCCTGGCGAAACTTGTTCTCCTTCACCTGCACCTCAAGGTCGCGATTCGTCGCGGCCACGATTCGCACGTCCACCTTCTGCGGCGCAGTCGTGCCGACCGGCGTCACCGCTCCCTCCTCCAAAACGCGGAGCAGTTTCGACTGCAGCCCCATCGGCAGCTCGCCGATTTCATCAAGCAGCAATGTCCCGCCGTTGGCGGCCTGAAAATATCCGCGTGTGCGGCTGTCCGCGCCGGTGAACGCGCCGCGCTCGTGTCCAAACAAAGTCGACTCGATCAGATTTTCTGGAATCGCGCCGCAGTTAAGCGCCAGAAACGGCGCGCTGCGCCGCGGCCCGCCCTCGTGCAGCGCCCTGGCCACCATCTCCTTGCCGGTCCCCGATTCACCGATCACCAGCACCGTCGTCTTCACCGCGGCCGCCCGGTCGATGATCGCAAAAACCGGCTGCATGGCCGGGCTTTGCCCGATGATATGGCGGTAATGCCACCCCTCGCGCAGTTGGCCGCGCAGGCGCGAAAGCTCCTGCCGCAGCCGCTTATCTTCGAGCGCCTTGCGCACCTGTAACAGCAGCTCGTCGGGGTTGAGCGGCTTGGTCAGATACGCGGTCGCCCCCGCCTTGATCGCGTCCACTGCTTGTGGAATCGTTCCAAAACCCGTCATCAGAATAACCGACGCACCGGCGTGATTCTGCGTCACCCACCGCAAGAGCGCCCTCCCGTCCAGCTTCGGCATCATCAGATCCGCGATCACCAGATCCGTTTCTGACTTGTAATGATCGATCGCGTCCTGCCCGTCGGAGGCGGTCTGCACCGCATAACCATCCTCGCGCAACGTGGCTGCAATCGCCGTGCGGAGCGATTCGTCATCTTCGACCAGGAGAATGTGGAGCGGGTTTTCTGTCATGAGAGCACCGGGCTCGATCGCCATTCCTGTTAATGATACGCGGCTTCAGGCGCTGTTGAAGTGACCTGCACCGGCCTCGCATCAAAACCCCGTTGCGAGCCGGCCAGCGGAAGACGCAGGTGAAACGTGGTGCCAACGCCTGTTTGCGATTCGACCGTCACGCTGCCGCCGAAATTATCGACGAATCGTTTCACCAGCGCCAGCCCAATCCCCGTTCCGCCTTTCTTGGTCGTTTGAAATGGCTTGAACAACCGGTCGCGCATCTCTTCAGGAATTCCCGGCCCGGTATCGGAAACGTCGATCGTCCCAAACCCCTCGCTCGCGCCGGTTCGAATGGTGATGCGCCCGCCCCGGCCAAGGGCCTGTTGCGCGTTGAGAACCAGGTTCATCAGGACCTGCCGGAGCGCGTGCGAATCACAAGTCACGCTCACGTCGCGCGCCGCTTCAACCACCTCAAGCTGCGTGTTGGTCGTGCGCAGCATCTCCCCCATGATCGATTGCAAAGTGCCGACGGCATCCGACAAATCGACCGGACCAATGCGCATCGTCTCGGCCTTTTCGTGGGTGAGATAATCCTGCACAAGCTGCTGGATGCGCGACAGTTCCGAATCGATGGTGTTGCACGTTGCATCCACGCGCGGCGGATCGGCCGCGTTGCGCCGCAGGGAATGAAGCTGAAAGCGAAGCGCCGCCAGAGGGTTTCGAATCTCATGCGCCAACACGGCCGCGGTCAAACCGCGCTCTGCCGCGAGGCCTTGCTGGGCGAGTTCAGCGCGGACGCGAACACGTTGCAAAGTGTGCCAGCCATAAAACGCGATCGACCCCAGCGTCCCCAGAAGCACCACGCCTCCACAGGCGATCACGAGCGCCCGCCGCAACAGCGGGCCCCGCGCCGCCCTGAATTGCGCCTCGAGCGCAGGCCGTGACAGATCAAGGTAGACGTACCCGCGCACCAGGTCCGATCGAATGTTCTGACCCGCCAGCCAGGCCAGCACTTCATCCTCGCCCACTTGCCGCCGGGCGTACTGTGTGAAGTATGCCTGCAGCTTGGCCATATCGAGCTTCCACTCGATCTTGCGCCGCACGGCGTTCGGATCGGCATTGAGCAGGGGATCGATCGCTCCCACGCTCTGCGGCACCGGCGTTGTGTCGAAGCGCCGCAAGTTGTAGGGTGGACCGTTCCGCGTGAAATCGAAAACGCACACCGCCTGCACCGACGGGTCGCTCAGGAGTTCGGTGTAGAGCGCCTCCCAGACATCCTTGGGCTGCGCCGCGCCAGGTCCAATCGCCCGCAACTGAAACTCCACCCGCCGGCTGATCTGTTCTACATTCTGATTCACATGCAATTCGTTGGCCCCGCGCAGCAACCACAACGTCCACGCATACGTCAGCCCGATCGCGCCGGCGATCAGGAGCAGAGGCACCCAGATACTGCGGAAGATGGTCCATGCGCTTTTCAGTGCAGTGTCTCTCGTACAAACTCAATGCCCGTCTTTGCCCCGGTTCGGCCGCGTTGCCGCGTGCGGCTGGCTCATGGCCGATCGAAGCGCCTGCAGCAACTGCGGCGGCGCAACCGGTTTGGTCATCCACGCGACCAGCGACCCATTGGCATCCGTCGGGCGCAGATGCTGAAGTGGAAACGCGGTCATCACGATCACTCGAAGTCCACGTTCGCGGACGGCCGCCGTCTTAAACAACTCCAACCCGTTGCCATCCGGCAGGTTCAAATCGAGCAGGCACACCGTCGGCCGCGCCTCGCGCAGCAAGCCGATGGCCTCCGCGATGCTCCCCGCCGCCAGGGTCTGATACCCATGGTCGTGTAGAAACTCCACCATGCTGCCGCGCAGCGATGGATCGTCCTCGACCAGAAGAATCAATCCGCCGTGATTGCTCATGTTGGTGTTTTCCGAGATGAGCCAGTGCAAGAGTAATGCCACCTTGCATTATACGATTTCAGCAGACAATCACCTTGTATTGATTAGACTGCATGTATTCCCGATCGGGAACATTAGGCCCGCTGAATTGTTTCGTAGGCTCTTCCTGACATGAAATTCCACATCTTGTTCCCGAACGGGAATAAATTGCAAAATAATCCAGTTGAAACTGCCGAAAGCTATCATACAATTACCGATCGGGAATAAATGGGATTAATCAGACCAAGTTCAGCCAACGAGAGCGCTTCAAAGATCGGGGACTACGTGCGTCAACGCCGAACACGCAACGCCATGACGCAGATCCAACTGGGCGAGCTGGCTGGAACGGGGACACGCTTTATTTCCGATCTGGAGCGAGGCAAATCTACCCTTCGGCTGGATGCGACCAACGCGGTGTTGGCGGTCTTCGGGAAGATGGTGGGAGTCGTCGACGCACCGCGACCAACCGGAGATGAGTGATGGCCACGCGGCGCGGAATCGTCAGGCTCGCAGGCAAACAGGTCGGCATCATTGATGAGATGGACGGCGGACCGGCTACGCGCTTTACATACGATGCCCTGTGGCTCCAAAATCCAATCGCCACTGCAATCTCCGTCACACTGCCTCTTCGGGAGCCGCCTTACGAATCGGAAAACCTCCACCCGTTCTTTGCCAATTTGCTCCCCGAAGGGTGGCTCCTGGAAGTGTCCAGCAAACAGTTGAAGATCTCCAAGGATGATCCCTTCGGATTGCTTCTGGCGACTTGTCAGGATTGCATTGGAGCCGTGGAAATCGAGGATGCCCGGCAGTCGGCAGAGGAAGCATGACCTCCACGCCAAGCCCACCTCCTGCCGCAGTTCGATTCGATGTAAGCGAACCAAATACATGCCGCGTTTGCCTCCGCGAAACGAAGGATCAGCCGACTTACCATCGATCATGTCTCAAAGATCTCTTCGGCGTCGCCACGCTTCCTGCGCTAGATCTTGATCTGAACAGCATCAACGATATGGCCCAACGCATGGTCGGACGCATGTCCATCTCCGGCGTGCAACAAAAGGTGCTGGTTTCATTCGATCCCGATCAAAGTCGCATCGAGTTTGCGCCTAAGGGCGGGCGATACATCCTCAAACCGCCAATCAACACCTTGCCGGAAATACCGGCCAATGAACATGTCACAATGAAAATGGCCGCGCTGGCAGGTATTGAAATTCCGCCTTGCGGACTCCTTGAACTCAAGGACGGAAATCTCGCGTATATTGTCGCCCGTTTTGATCGCCTTGCCGACGGAGGAAAATTACCGCAGGAAGATTTCTGTCAGTTGGCGCAACTGCCGGCTTCGAAAAAATACGATCAATCCGCCGAGCTTTGTGTTCGCCTGCTGCGTCGATATGCGTCCGAGCCGCCCATCTCGATTCTTGCCCTCTATCGACAGCTTCTGTTCTCATGGTGTACCGGCAACGGCGACCTGCACCTGAAAAACCTTTCGCTTCTCACCACCTCCGATGGCCTTCGGCGTCTCTCGCCGGCGTACGACCTGGTGAACACCAAGCTGGTTATCGCCGACGACCAATTGGCTTTGACGCTCGGTGGCAAGAAGAAAAACCTCCGGCGCGCCGATTGGATCGAGTTCGGACGCTACTGCCAGCTTCCAGGTCCGGCAATCGAGCGCGTAATGTCCACTTTGCTCGGCGCGGCAGCTGACATGATCGGGCTTCTCGATCGCTCTTTGCTCTCGCCCGCACGGAAGAAGACGTACGAGAAGATCTTTCGCGACAACCTCGCCGCCATTGCCGGCTGACACCCATCCCTTCGGGCCAGTCTGACCCGCTTGTGCCATCGGAGCTGGGCAATGTCCCAGTTGGGACACACGAAATTCCTTCACATCTGCACCAGAATCGGTGACGCACATGGCATGCTCATTGCGTTATCAGTCACATCGAACGAATGTCGCGGGGTTGTCCCGGCGACTCAGAAATATGGATGAAAAAACTGCGAAGTGGCCGGCCTCGGCCGGCAAGTGCAGTAAGGGAGGTGGGTTTATGGCCTACCCGGGAGCAATTTAGCTCCCACCAACAATAGTGTTCTTCCCGGATGTGGGGCTGCCTTCCCGCGAAGGCGGCCCCCCTCTTATTTGGTTTCTGTGTTTGATTCCATTTCTGACAGCTTGTGAAGCTCTTCCAGGCTACGCGCGTATTGGCCGCCATCGTTTAAGAGTTCAAAATCAGGCTCGGCGTCCGGCTCATCCAGTTCCGTCCGCATCGCCTCTTCATAATACTCATGGGCCTTGCGTAAACAGAACGGGATCCAGCGGATGCAGAACAAAGCAATGATCAGGTTCGCGGCCGGCCGCAGCGTCAATCCCCAATGAAATGTCCCGTGTTGATGCTGGCGGATCGCGTATCGGATTTGCTCAAACGTCCACCACAAGAACTGCCCCGCAATCGCCAGCAACCCTATCGCGGCAATGATAAAATACGATCGCTGCCGGTAAGCACTCCGGCTCGCATGGGCCACCTGCCGGATGCGGATGCTGTCCAGCTCTTCGCGCTGCCGCCGCTCCAACTCTTCATCTTCCGGCGGCGCCTCAGTAAACTCCAGCGCCTCCGCCGGATCACTAAACACGCGCGGCACAACCGCCGGCGTAGTGACCGGCCTACCTCCCTCCGGCACCACAAAATCCCCCTGGCAATGCGGGCACTCGACCTCCTGCCCGACATCCTCCGGCGCCACCAGCACCTGCCGCCCGCAGAGCGAACAATAAACCGAGAGCTGCGCAACCCCGCCCGACTCATCCCCGGCCTGCCCCGAGCTAAGCGAGCCGGCCTCCGGCGGCATGGAAGGTTCTTGCATAACCTAACCCTAGCACGCCACAAGCAAATCGGCCACGACTAGTTCAAATCCGAGGCACAAGTTAACAATATTCTTCCTGCGTCTGACTACTCGCGCCGCTCAAAATAAGCACGAACCATCTCCCGATACCCATCCGGCAACCGCCGCGCCTCCACCGCCCGCAGCGCCGCCTCCCGATCCGCCGGCCAGTTCTTCGACGTCCACGCCGGCGCTTCCATGCCTCCGCTCTGACTCCCGGCCATCGTCCCCGTGCTTCCCGCCCCATTCCCCGTCTCCGTCCCCTGACCCGTCCCCGCCCCCGTATGGCCCGTATTCGCCGCCGTCGCTCCCGTGCCGGTCGGCGTCAAATTTGTGTGATCGTTGTTGTGCTTCGAAGTCTGCGCGCTCCCAGCCCCCGATCCCTGCGCCGACGCGCTCGAACCGCCGCCGTTGTCCTCGCCCTTCGCATGCCCATCCTCCCCGGCCTGCGTCTCCTCCGATATCGCTTCCCCAGGCCCGTTCCGCATCTCCTCATCCGGGTCCCGGCTGGCCGTCGCAAAACCATTTCTTGCCCCCGCCGGCGCAAACACCACCTGCGACTTCTCCGCCCCATCTTTGCCGTTAAGCACCGAACCCTGCTCACCCGAAAACGTCCCACTCGCCGTGCTCGTCAACGGATTCGCGGCCATCACCCCAATCGTCAACATCAGCGCCGTCGCCAAGCCCGCCCCGCCCCAGATCCGCGGATTCAACCGGCCCAGCAATACCGACGAAGATCGCAATGCCGCACACCGCTGATCGGCCGCGACATGAATCGCCCCCATCCACGGATCACCCTGCTTAACACCGCGTAAACTCCACGCCGTGGAAAGCAGATCCGCAAGCCCCAACTGCCGATCAGCCTCAATCGCCGTCGCCAGCAAACTCGGCCGCTGAATAAATCCCCAAATCACCCCGGCAAAAATTGAAATCCCAAGCCCGGCAATCGCCACCGGCATGGCCGCTTGTCCGCGAAAGAACAGCACCAGCATCAACAGGATCGCAACCCCGCACCCCGCCAGCACCGCCAGCCCAACCCGCTCCACAACCCGCGCCGCCACCTGCCGCCGATGAAGGCGAACGATGAACTGCCTCAAATTATCGGACCGCTCGGCCATAACCATCCGACGTTACCACCGCGCCCCGTCGCCGCTGCAACAATTGCATCGGCAAAATCACCCGCCCTCAGCCGAAAATCGCTGCCAAACCGCTATCCGATGATCTTCCACCTGCAGATCCAGCCGCTTTCCAAAACCCTCAGGCAGGGCCGGCGGCACAACGCCATTCTTCGTCTCCGCGATCACTTTCAACGTCGGATGCGTCTTCAACATCTCCGCCAGGTCCTCCGGCGTCTTCGCCTGCGTAGCCACCTGCCGCAACGCAAACAGCAGAGGATAACTCACGTTCTCGCCATAAAAGCAGTAAGGCCCCTCACCCGCATTCCGATGAATCGCGGCCGCAATGTCGTCAGGCGCCGGCTTGCGCACATCCAGCGAAGGCGTCCATCGCCCCACAACCACTGGCATCGCAGCCGCCACCACCAGCGCATACAACGCAATCGCCGGCCTCAGCCCGCGCTTGCGATAGATCCACTGTGCCGCGCCAATCGCAACGATCAACGGAATCGCCACCACAAAATCGATATCCGCCAGATATCGCCGCATCCGATACCCGGCCACAAGAATCCCTCCCGTCGCCGCCGCACTGACGATCAGCATCACACGAAAAAGCGCATCAACGATGCGCGGAGTCACCGGCGCGACATCGACCGTGTCGTAATACGCCAGCGTGATGGCGGGCGCCGGATCAACTGCCGGCTTCATGCTTTCGGCCGCGAGAACTCTCGCCCGATCCCCCAGGCCCTGCCGAATCACCCATCCCGTCGCCACCGCCAGCCCCGGCAGCAGTGGCACCAGATAATGCATCTGCTTATTCCCAGTAAAACAAAGCGGAACAATGATCGACGCACACCAAAGCATCGTCCCCGCCAGCCGCATGTCGCGATGCGATCGCCGAATGGCCGCATACACCCCGTACGCCGTCAACAGCGTCCAAGGCAACATCGCAAACAAAATCTGCGGCACATACCGCAGCGCCGATCCCGGATGATCGTGCCCCACCAGCACATCATCCAGCTCATCCGCCATCGTCGCATGCCATTCCGCAGTAGTGCGAACATAGAGAAACCAGGGAAGCCCCACTGCCAGCAGCAGCAACGGCGCGCCACTTATCACCCACCGCCCGACAATCCCCGGCCGCCGTCGAAACACCGCAAGCAGCACCAGAAACAAAAGCCCAAACAGTGCCGGCGGCCCCTTCGCCATCGCGCTCAATCCCATCAGCAATCCCGACAGCGTATTGCACAACTGCGGATGCCGTTGTGAATCATCCGCCGCCGTTCTCCCCGCCGCCCGCCAGATCAGATAAATCGCCGCCGTCAAAAACAGCGCCGCCAGCACATCCGTCTCCGCCAGCCGCGCATGCCGAAAAAACAAATAGCTCCCCACCAAAACCGCCGCCGAAAAGAATCCCGTCTCCGCATCAAAAAGCCACCGCCCCATGCTGTAAATCACCCCCACCAGCAACCACCCCGCAACAGCAAACGGCAGTCTCCCCGCCCCCGCGCTCACCCCAAACACCTTGTAAGAAGCTGCACAAATCCAGTAAGCCAGCGGCGGCTTCTGCAACCGCACCCGGCCATTTAAATGCGGCACCATCCAGTCACGCGCCGGCCTCCCCAGCATCTCCCGCGCCGTCTCCAACACCCGCGCCTCCTGCGTGCGCTGCACTGGCGGCCTCCCGATAAAAGTCAGCAGCACCACGCCGCACAAGAGCCAAAGCAGCGGCATCTTCCACCCGCAACACGATTT
>JBBRHH010000076.1:0-15369 GCA_038222915.1 Tepidisphaerales bacterium | reverse complement strand
TACAAGGTCATTCTGCCGGAGCAGATCACGGACGAAATGGTTGCGGCCATCACCGCCGGCAAGATGCTCGTGCCAACGATAGCTTAAGCCTTATTGCTTAACCATTGGATCTCTTCAGCCCGCCGGCCCCTTATCCGGGTCGGCGGGCTTTGTCTAAACGACCGACGGCTTGCCATTACACCACGAGAGTGTCATGGAGATGCCAATCTACCCGGGCCGCCAAATGGACAAGGTAATTAAGTTTTTCGGCCTGTTGGGCGGAACGATCCTGCTACTGTTTGTCCTGCGATGGACACATGCCCTGGTCTTTGACGCCCGTCAGATTCTGAGCATCAGCATCTTCTCGATGTTCATTTACGGCACGCTCCTCTTCGGGGAGTTTCGCCTGGCGTTCGCGTTTGGTGGAATTTTCCTGCTGATGGCCTGCAATCTTTTGTCCGTTGAGCGTTTTACGCAGGCTGCCAGCCTCGACGTCCTTATCTTTCTGATCGGAACTTTTCTGGTCATTGGCTATCTGGAGGAAAGCCAGTTCTTCGAACACGTGGTCAGTGGCATCGTGAGCACGATAGGCCCCAGGCCGCAAACGCTGCTGCTGGTTCTCATGGTCATTGCCTCAATTGCCTCAGCACTTGTCGGTGAAGTAACCGCCGTCCTGTTCATGGCCGGTGCGATGCTTCACCTGACCAACCGGTACAAGCTCAATCCGGTCCCCTTCATTATTATGCTGGTCTTTGCGTGCAACACTGGATCCGCCATGAGTTCCGTTGGCAATCCGATTGGTGTGTTAATCGCCCTCAAGACCGGCCTCACCTTTGTGGACTTCCTCAAGTGGGCAGCTCCCGTGGCCCTCGCCGTCGACATTGTTACCTATTTTGTATGTCGCTGGTGGTTTGCCGACGCCTTCAATGGTTTCGCTGAGGCCGTCCAGGCAGAATTTGCCGTGAAAGCCCGACACGCGACGGCTGTTGCAGCCATGGCGGGGAGCGGCAGCAGTCATGTCGACGCAAACATAGAAGAGGGGGAGGACTCCCCCGGTTTGATGAGCAATACGTTCTACAATCCCGACGCAGGCGAAGCCGAAACCGACGAGGAAGCCCGCCGAGCTTTTCGACTTTGCTGGTTCATTCTCGGTGCGCTGATTCTGCTTCTGGTCACGCACGGCCTGACCGAGCGCTGGCTTGGGCAGATCTTTCATGCAGTCCGGCTGGGCGCCGACGGATTGCCCGAGAAAAACCCCGACGGGTCGGTCATCTATGGCCTGAAGGAAGGCACCATGATGGTCGGAGCGGCGCTGGCCATGGGAAGCGTCGTCCTTCTGCTTCGTCGCGACAAGGCGCGCGAGCTTGTTGAACGCCGCGTCGACTGGTGGACGCTCTCCTTTTTCATGATGCTGTTCGCGTCGGTTGGAACCCTGCAGGACACACATGTGACGCAGGTGATCGCCGATAAGCTCAGCAGCACCGGCGGCAGTCCGATGGTGGTGATTCAGATTATCGGCTGGTCCACCGGCTGGCTGAGCGCCTTTCTCGACAACGTGCTCGCCGTTGCCACATTCATGCCGGTAGTTCACGATATACGCGTGAAGGCCGGGGTTCCGTATTCTTCCGCGATATACTGGTTCATGTTGTTCGGCGGCACCTTCATGGGCAACATGACGATCATCGGTTCAACGGCGAATATCGTTGCGGTCGGACTTCTTGAAAAGCGCGGCCACGGCACGATCAGCTTTGGCTATTGGATGAAGATCGGCTTCGTCGTCAGCATTGCGTCCATGGTCGTGGCAACGGCGCTGCTGATCCTGATCGAGCACAGCGTACCGGGCGGCATGCCCAAGCTGGCGGTGCCGCCGCCGGAGATGGTTTCGCCGCGGTGACGGTAGATTTTTTGTGTTGGTTCATCCGCATTTGGCGGAGTATTCCAGGAGATTGTTATGCTGATGATTGAAGCAGTGATTAAGCCCAACAAGCTGGATGCGGTGAAGACTGCACTGGTCACGGCAGGCATCGTCGGCGCGACGGCCGTCGAATGCAAAGGATTTGGGAAGCAACTGGGGCACAGCGAGCGTTATCGGGGGCCAAAGCTCGACGCCGGTTTTGTGCCGAAAATCCTGCTCAAGATTTGCATCAAGGAGTCGGATCGGGACGCGGCTGTTAAAGCCATTGTCGACTCCGCGCGCACCGGCCATATCGGCGATGGAAAGATTTTCGTCTATCCCATTGCCGAAGTGATCCGAATCCGCACGGGTGACAAGGACACCAACGCGATCTAAATGCGCATGCGACGCCGCGACTGCGTCGATCAAGGACGTTTTATGGACAAGAGTAAAGTCCCGCTTGTAAGCAACCCGGGCATCGACCTGGGTGAAGCGCTCGCCCAGGTGATGGGCGACACGGGCGGCGTGCATGAAATGATGGGCGGATTCCGAATCAAGGTCTACCACCTGCGGGCCTTTCCCTGGGCCGATGTGTTCAAAATGCTGGTGTTCCGCGATTTCCGCGTTTACGTCACACGGCACAAGGCCGACATTTTTATCGAAGCGAGTGTATAATATGAGCGGGAATCAACTTTCCGGAGGCGTAATGGCAGATAGTACGTGGACCCAGATCCTGCGCCAGTACCGTAAAACGTTCTGGCCGATGCAGGGTGCCATGCTCATCATCTGCATCGCGCTGATTTGGCACTGGAAGGTGCCGATCCCGTCCTCGGTCGTCTACTTCCTCTTTATGGAAGTCTGCGCCTTCCTGGGCGCAATGTGGGCCGTGCGCCTTAGAAATAAAGTGCAGAACGATCGCGAACGCCTTCCCTTGAACCGACGGTAGCCCGTCGGGTCATCCGATGGGCCGTTGCATCAACCGCAGTTCCGCGCGCTCTTTGAAGTCCATCGCGCGCCAAAAATGCTTACCATCATCGTTCGCGTCGTAGACAAATATGTTGCACCGCCGAACGCCGAGCGCGACAAGTCGATTGATACATGTCTCAACGAGCGTCCGCCCCAGCCCGCGCCCTCGATGCGACGCGGCGACCGCGAGATGATCCAGGTAGCCCCGCCGACCATCGTGGCCGCAGAGGACTGCTCCCACGACGTTGCCGTTTCCACGTGCGATCAAGCTTGTCCCGGGATTGCGCGACAAGAACGTCGCAATATTCCTGGCGCTATCGCATTCGTTGAGCCCAACGCCTTCCATGCCGCTCCAGAAAGCCGTGACGTCGTCATAGTCGGCCATCGACATGTCGCTTATCGCAATCTCCATCATCGCTCCGATGAAATGAATCGGGCGAGCCGTTGACGACTCGCCCGTGTCAAAGAATTTCACGTAAAGCGTTCAGGTCTTGGCCGTCAATGAAAATCTGCCATCTGCATTAAAAACGGAATAGCCGGCGCTCATCGTGCCGGCCAAACCGCCGCTGCTGGTCTTGTGGCCCGTCAGAGTCGCCGAAAATCCGTGCTTCTTATAACTCAGGGTGAAGTGTCCGTTGGCGTTGAAGGTGCCGGTGACTTTGAAATCGAGATCCATCGAGCCATTGAGCGAGATGGTTCCCTTCAGCTTCCCGCTTTGTTGGGATTTGATGTTGAGTGCGATGTCGACGTCGTTGGAACTGCCGAAAAAATCGAGCGACGCGGTTCCGCTGTACTTACCGATCAGATTGACGACGGCTGTCGAATGCTGGACCTTTGCATGTACGGCGGACGTTGTCGCGTGTGGTGCGGCGGACGCCAATACCGGGGTTACCGACAAGAACCGCCGCTCTTCCAGACCCTCGAGCATCGCACGATTATTCATAAAAGCCCTCAACGCCTTGTGGGAACGATTCACAAATTACGTGTACTTCTTGACCACGTCAATCATATTACTGCATCGGCCAGTTCCCGGTTCAGCACAAAAAGAGGCACTTCCGGCCGGCAGAGAAAGCGCACGCGGCGATAGAAGCCGACACCTCGGCTGACATACAGCCGGCTCTGCGGAAAGTGAAAAAGCCCCCGGTCTAGATCTCGAAAGCGCATCGGCAGCGCCAAACGTTGCACCACGGGCAGATCGATCTGGCCGCCGTGGGTGTGGCCGGACAGGGTCCACTGCGCGCCGTATAGATCGCAGAGCCCAGCCGTGTCAGGATTGTGGGAAAGCGCGATGACCGGTTCGTGCGCTGCAGCGGCCGCAAACGCTTGTGATGGAGAGATGAGCCCAGTCCAGAGATCTTCCAAACCCACCAGCCAAAGCCGCCCGTCGGCATGCTCGATTGGCAGCGCACGGTTGCGCAACACGGTGAATCCGATTTCGGTCAGGCGCGCTGTCAGCACATCGGCCAGATCCGCCTCTTTTCGAACCGCGTGATCGTGATTGCCAAGCGTGACAATGACGGGTGCCTGGAGCGGCGCGAGCGCTTTACATAGCCGCTCGATCCACTTGCGCCGATTGGTGACGAGGTCGCCCGTGATCACTACGAGGTCGCATCCATTCTCGTTGACGCGCTTCACCACCTGCTCGATGAACCAGAGCGGCGTGGTATCGCCGGTATGCAGGTCGGTCAGATGGGCAATCCGAAAGCCATCGAAAGATGCCGGCAGGCCGCGCAGGGGCATCGGTAACTCGTGATATTCCACATCAAACGGCGCTTTGAACCAGGAGTGGCCCAGCGTCATCAATGTCATGCCGCCTGTGGCGGTCGCGGTGATGATGCCGCGCACGATTTGCACGCAGTGTTGCAGGCTGCGGCGTGCGAGTGAAGCATCTTCATCAAGATAACCCATGCGGCGGGATTATGACGAGACGCCTTCATCGGGCAAGCGCCGCAAATTCGTCTTCTACCGTTCCGGATTGTCTGGATCGCGCTGTAGGGTGATGCACGCCCAGACAGGAGATGGCCGTGCCAAAATCGAAAACTGTGGAAGAACTGCTCCGTGCACATGTGCTCGCTCAGCTCAAGGGTGGTGAAGCCCACGTCGAATTCGATCGCGCCGTCGCCAAACTGCCGTCAAATCTTCGCGGCGCAAAGCCACCCGGCCAGCCGCACACGCCCTGGCGTCTGGTTGAGCACATGCGCATCACCCAGAACGACATTCTCGAGTTCAGCAAGGACGCCCGGCACAAGTCACCCAAGTGGCCCGACGAATATTGGCCGGCCGGCGATGCACCGCCAGACGAAGCCGCGTGGGAGCGAACTATTGAGGAATTCAAGGCGGACCGCAAAGAGCTTGAAGCCATGGTCAAGGATCCGGCCAATGATTTGGTTGCACCGCTGCCTCACGGCAAGGGTCAGACGCTTCTTCGCGAGGCGCTGCTGGTTGTCGATCACACCAGCTATCACATTGGCCAGTTGATCATCGTTCGGCGCTTGCTTGGTGCATGGACGGACGAATGATGAATCAATGTCGATAACCTCGACCTCCCAGCGGCGATCCTTTATCCTTGCCGCATGGATTTCTCCGAGTATCAGGCCGTCTTTCTCGACCTGGACGGCACGGTTTATCACGAAGAGCAGCCGTTGCCCGGCGCACTGGAACTCGCTGCCGCCCTGGTTGCTGATGGCCAGAAGTTTGCCTGCCTGTCCAACAGCACGTCCAGCCCGTTGCGCATTATGGACCGCCTGTATCACATGGGAATTGATATCGGCCCCGACCACATCTACACCGCCGCGGCGGCAGCCGCCGATTACGTCGTCGACTATTACAAGCCGATTCTGGAAGAAGTTGTTCCTCAGTCACGTCCCGCCCTTTTCAATCTCGCCACGGAAAGTTTTGGCGACATGCTCGAGGGTCTGGTCGACTGGGTGGAAGAACCGGTCGAGGCCTGCGACGCGGTTGTTGCCGGGACGCTTGTGAGCATGTATGCCACGGAAGAGCGTCTGCGCATCGCTTTGCAACTCCTGCGAAACGGCGCTGATCTTGTCGGCATTTGCGCCGACCGCGTTTATCCAAGCCCGCGTGGCATCGAATTCGGCGCGGGCGCGGTTTGCGCGCTCCTCGCTTATGCCGCCAATCGCCGGCCAACCTTTTGCGGCAAGCCCGAGCCGGTCTTTTTTCACAAGCTTTGTCAGAGGCTGGAGGTTGATCCCACGCAGTGCATTCTGATCGGCGATAACCTCGAGGCCGACATCGTCGGCGCTAAAGCCGTTGGAATGAAGACCATCCTCACGCTCACTGGCGTCAGCCGGCGGGGTGATCTCGCGTCGATTCCCGCCACGATGCAACCCGACGTGATCGTTGAGAGCCTGACCGAGCTTCTTCACAAGCCCTACGAGGTAAATCCGGAAACCGCCGATTAATCCGGCTCAGGGAACATCTCCTCATCCGGATCGAAGATGGACTGCGTCGTTGGGGCGGCCGCCGAGTCCGGCACATACACGCGCAGTTTGTCGTTCAGGATGACGACCGGTTTCCCGCCGCGGATCCGCGTTTTGGATTCCTTGTGCACTGGCACGGGGATCGACATCGCAAGCTTCCATCCACCCGCCCGCGCCACGCGGTCGGCCTGCAAGAGTGTCTTGCCTTTGCCGTCAATTGAGCCCGGCTCCGGCCAAACCAGCAGTGCACTGGCGTGGAAGTCGTTCAATTTTCTCGCTGCCGTCTGGTCGTTGACTTCAACCGGGAATCCCAGATAGGAGCGGTTCATGTGATACGCAACATAAAGGCCGCGTCCCCAATCTGAACTTGCGATATTTCCCTGCAACTTGAGCGTCTGCAACTTCGCTGCCACATTGCGAAAGGTCGGATCGACGGGTTGCGCCATGACGTGACGGAAGTCCGCAATGACGGCAAACGAGAAGGCGAAGAAAACCAGGGTGGCTGCGGAGACACGCACCATGGCGATCCAGCAGCCGGTCGAGGCCGACTCCACACTGCGGCGCCCGCTCACGTAAACCAGTTGCAAGGTGAGCACGAGCGCCAGCGGCAACAGCACCAGCCGCAGGTAACGGTCTTCGCAAAAGACCAGCAGAAAGCCGCTGACATACGCGAGGGATGTCAGCCAGAGCCACACCGCGTTGGTCCGCTGTGTTCGTGGCAGATAGCGCAACAGAAACAGTGTGAGGATCAGTGCGGGAAACGCAAAATGCAGGCTGTGGTAGGAGATTCCGCCGCGGGCGTTGATGTCATGGGTTGGCAACAGCGGAAGCCAGTCGAAATCCAGGACGGAATCGGCGAGGTTCTTGACGTTTGTCACGACGATGTGCAACTGGTGCACAAAATTTCGTTTGCTGGAAAAAGGCGACCAGTATCGATACGGCAGCGTTTCGGGGATTTCCTTCAGCGTGATAAACGGCGAGGGGGCCAGCCCGAATTCCAGCGGTGCGTGGGGCGTCTTGATATCGGGATGCATGATCGCATGCGCCGCGCTACCGGTTGTGCTGAATGTCAGGTGGTGATACTTGGCCGACAGTACAGTCACCCACGGCAACGTCAGCAGCGCGAATCCCGCCATGCCCGCCAGCCATGTCGTCAACAACGTTTGCGCGTCTGCCCGCGCGGGTTCACGGGTGGGCCCAAAGCGTCGTACCAGCAGCGTCAACGGAAAGTGCAGGAGAAAAAATGGAAAGGCATATGCTTTGGCGTAAAAGGCCACGCCTGCCAGAAGCCCGGTGGTGAAGGCATGCCGGCGGTTTTCGGCGAGTGTTGGGCGAATCACTGCGGCAAAATATGCGAACAGGCACGCGGCCAGGATCACGTCGGGCGCGATGACGCCCACCGCCATGGTTACGGCCGCCATCGCGACGATGCATGATACCAGCGTTCGTAATACTGGTCCGATCGCATGGATCGTTCGGGTGAAGAAATAGAACGCGGTGACCATCAGTCCGCCCCACACGGCGAGCACCAGTCGCGCTGCGTGGAGGCCGTCCATGTGCATTGCGATCAGGGGCGCCATGCACCAGGACAGCAGCGGACTCCAGTAACCGGAGATGGAATGAGAAAAATCGCCGTGGGCGATGTATTTCGCGAATTGAATGTATACGACGGCGTCCGGATTGATCTGATGGCGATGCCAGATGGCGCCGGGGATGACGCACGCGGTATAGAGCGCGAGCGGAATCAGCAGACCGATCAGTGTGGCGGAAGTGATGCGCTTTCCGGCGGGTGTGTTCACAGCAGGCGCAATCCTACTGGCGGCCGTGTTGGGATCAAAGCCGGATCACGGCTCTGTGTGCGCGAGCGACGCCGGGAAGTCATATTCCCCGTTGGTCATGCGCGTCATGCGGACGTAGTGGGTCAGCTCGCCCTCCGCGGGCGCGACTACGTTTCGCCACGATTGGCTGTAGTTCTCCTGCGGAAAGTTAATGGTAATGTCATGCGCGCCCGGCAGAAGTTTTAGGGGAAGGATAAAGACCGTCCGGGGCAGCATCTCCCAATCGCGCACGTCGGCCTGGCTCGAGGCTTTGAGCAGGATGCCGGCGCCGATCAATGCCGCGGCCGCGCCGACATCGCGGTGGCGGCGCAGTCCTTCGTAAGCGCCGCCGGCAATCAATCCTGTTCCCACAGCCGATTTGATGGCGCGAATCGTATCGATGCTTTGCCACTGCCGTTCCTGCGCCAGCGCGAGCAAGTCGACCGGGGGCCGATCCAGCCCGCCCAGCTCGTAATATTTTCCGTCCACCTTCACCCGCGGCAATGGTATTGGTCCGGCCTGCCGCGGCGTTGGCGTCAGCCCAACCACCGCGTTGTCGAAGGTTGTTTCCTTTTGCGGGCCATGCCCGTAATCAACAACGAGCAGCACGTTCGAAGCTGCATTCAATTTATAATCCGCAACGGCGCGAAGTGACGGTTGAAGCTTAACCGCCTTGTCAAAATTCGCCCGCGCCAAGTCGTCTTCGCCAAGCCGCTGTAGCGCCTTGCCCAGCATGATGTATGCGATGGTGAAGTTGCTGTCCTGACGGCGATAATCCTCTTTTTTATCTTCGCTGTCGGCGTAGTCGCGTAGCTTAAAGAGTGCATTTTCAAACGCGGCGCGGGCATTCTGATAGTCGTGCCGGATGTAATAGACGAGCCCGAGATAAAAGTTGGCCATTGCCCGCTCGAAGGGCTCGCCTTTCCACACCTTCATCGACTCGCTAATCAGCACCGCGCCGGCGGACTGGCCGCCAGTGTTTACGCCAAAGCTGTTCATAACGTCGTAAGCGCGAAGGAATGCACCTTCCGCGCCATCGAGGTCGTAGGCCGCCAGATACGAGGATCCGAGGCGAACGTTGTTGAGGACGAAGTTTTCGTCGGTCGTGCTCGCGGCTGGGCGGAGCAGTTGCGCGGCGTGGGAGTAGTCCCCTACAAAATAGTCATTGAGTGCGTGGTCAATGTCCACCGTATGCCCGGGCGGCTGACAACCTGCCAGCAGCAGTGTGCCAAGGACGATCGACCCTTGAAAATGCATAATTAGACACTTCATGCGGATCAATCCAGGAACGCTTTCACCGCAACCTTTTTCAGCTCGTACTTGTCTGTCCAGAGAATGGTACGGGCCTGAAGATCGGTCAGTTTGTAGACACACAGATAATCGCTGCTTCGGTGTTCGGAATCTTCGTTTGCGAGCGAGTAAAACTCGGCGTAGAGGGCATAGCGCGGCTGAATGCTTTCTGGCGAAGGTCCGAGGTCGAGGTGTGTGCCGGGAGTTTCGAGCTCCTTTTTGCGCAGGCTGTTGAAGGCATCGCGGTTCATGATCCAGGTAAAGCTTTCGGGGGCGCTCTTGCTGAGCAACACACGCAGGCGGGCGGTGAACGCATCGGCCGGGCCGCGCGGAAGCACCTCGGCTCGAAGGTGATTTTCCACTGGCTCGACGACGACCTTCAGCGGTCCCTCTTTTTGAATGACTTCCTGGACGCGCGGCTCGGCGGCGAGGCTCTGCGCCATCTTCTGCGTGATTTCGACGAGATTGCCTGCATCAAGGGCGGTGTTTTTGGCCTTTGGATCGGGGCCGCTTGCGCAGCCTCCGGCCCATAGTCCCAGGAGCCCCAAGAGCAGGCATCGAAATTTAGAGTTTAAAATCTTCGAATCCATGAAGATCAACCTGCCTGAAGCCGGTTTTTTAGCGTGCCGCCTTTACGATGTATTCGTTGGTCCAGAGGATTTCCCGTGTCCGCATGCTGAGGACCTGGAACTCCAGGCGGTAGGTGGACGTTGCCGCGTTGCGCAATTCGTCGACCCTTCCTGTTAAAGCATAGTCCGGCTGGATTCCGGCCGCGTTGCCGGCCGGGGCGCCTTCGCCGAAGTTGTCGCCGCCGTGCTCCAGTTCCTGGTTCTGGACCTTGTGGAATCGTGCCTTGTTCTCGATGAGAGCCACGCGATCTCCACCCTGGCGCTGCAACAGCGTGCCAAATCGCCGGCTGAAGATTTCGTAGTTGAAATAGGACTGGGTCGTGTGATTTTCGATTTTCTCCACGACGATGGTCCATTTTTCCTTGCTGGCGTTGAGCTTTGGCTCGGCCAGCAAGTCACGCACAAGCTGGTCGGTTGATGCCAGAAGGTCCTTGCTCTGGAGCCCGCCGCCCGCATCAAGGCTGCTTGGGTCGGGTCGCTGCTCTCCATACTCATGCGGCTTGTCGCTGGCGCATCCGCCGGCCCCGGCAATGATCAATCCTGCCGTTACAGTCAACAATCCCTTCAACATCGCTTTCTCCTTTGTTCAACATCGCCAGTCTGAAGCTGGACCGAGGATTTTACAAGGCCACTGTCATATCGGCCTGTGCCGCGCCACACTTCTCGCGTAATGGCACAAAGCTACTGCTGAAATAGACACAGAAGAGCCGCCAATGGCGGGCGAATTGCTTTGACGGCTGGGGGTCGTGGCGGCACATCTTTTGCTTTCTGATAAAAGTCAGGGGTATTGGGCGAGAAACCCGGGTGGTTTGGCCGATAAGCGGTGTTATCGGTCGTGAAGGAGAAGCTAAAATGAGAAGTTCCATCCCAATACCCAATTGCTGCGATCCGCGAGCGTTCAAACTCCTCGCGGCGCAGTTGCCATCCATCGAGTCGCCGGATGCGCTGCTGTACGGTTCGATCGCGTTGTGCCTGCATCAGCTTCCCGACATTGATCCGGCCCGTACCGATCGGCGGCTGCAGCGATATGTGGACACCATCCGGTCGCGCGTCCGTGGCGGTCAGCCGCAGGCCATCCTGGCTCATCTTCATGAAGTGTTGTTTGAAGAAGAAGGATTCATCGGAAACAGCGACGACTATTACAACACCGACAACAGCTACCTGCCGCAGGTACTCAAGAACAAGCGCGGCCTGCCGATCACTTTGAGCCTGGTCTACAAGATTATTGGCGAACGGCTTGGTCTTCGGACGTGCGGTATTGCGCTGCCGGGCCATTTTCTGGCCGGCGTGCAAACTGACGGGGCGCTGATGCTGGTCGATCCATTTTATGGCGGGCGCGAGTTGTCGCCCGAAGAGGCGCATGCCCGGATGCAGCAGGTGTATGGGCCGGAAGTGGAATGGTCGGATGATTTGCTTCAGCCCACGAGCAATCGTCAATGGCTGACGCGAATGCTGCAGAATCTCTTGAATACTTTTGCCAGTGCCGGGCAATACACCGATGTTGCCGCGATGCTGGAAATGGAGATGCTGCTTTGGCCCAGAGAGGACCGGTTGCAGCGGGACCTGGCGCTGGTTCTGGCGCGTTGCGGCATGAGCCATCCGGCTTTTGTCTGGCTGGATCAGTATTTGAAGAACAACCCTGACGATCCCCAGAAGCGCGATCTCAAGCAACTGCTCGATGTGCTTGCCGCTTAACGTCATTTGACCCTCCCATCCCGCGGGTCATGCGGGCCGAAAGTAACTTTGCAATGGCTGCACGCCCCAGTCGCCTGATTGCATGGCCTGGATTGCGAGTGCGCAGGCGTGGGCGGCGGTCAGGGTGGTGATCATTGGAATTTTATTTGATACGGCCATGGAGCGGATCTGGCCTTCGTCGGTGTGGGGGCCTTTGCGGGTCGGGGTGTTGATGATGAGCTGGATCTGGCCGTTCTTGATGTAGTCCTTGATGTTCGGGCGGCCTTCGGAGAGCTTGGGAATGTTGGTGGCTTCGATGTCGTTTTTCAAAAGTTCTTCGCGGGTGCCGGCGGTTGCGACGATGTTGAATCCGCAGTCGCGAATGATCCTGGCCGTCTCGACGATTGATTCCTTGTCGGATGCGCGGACTGAGATGAAGACGGTGCCTTTGGTGGGAAGGATGGTGCCGGCGGCGATCTGGGCTTTGGCATAGGCCATGGGGAAGTTCTGGTCGATGCCCATGACTTCGCCGGTGGAGCGCATTTCGGGTCCGAGGATGACGTCGACGCCTGGGAATTTGCTGAAGGGGAAGACCGCTTCCTTTACCGAGGTGTGGACCGGGTCGGGTTGTTCGGTGATGGCGAGCTCGGCGAGGGTTTTGCCGGCCATGACTTTGGCGGCGATTTTGGCCCAGGGGATACCGGTGGCCTTGGAGACGAAGGGGATGGTGCGGGAGGCCCGGGGGTTCACTTCGATGAGGTAAATTTCGTCGTCCTTGATGGCGTACTGGACGTTCATGAGGCCGCGAACGCGCAGTGATTTGGCGAGGGCGCGGGTTTGTTCTTTGAGTTGCGCGATGATGTCTTTTGGCAAAGAGAACGGCGGGAGGGCGCAGGCGCTGTCGCCGGAGTGGATGCCGGCTTCTTCGATATGTTCCATGACGCCTGCGATGATTGCCTGGCCTGCGCCCGCGGCGTCGTAGTCGGCGATGCAGTCGACGTCGACTTCGGTGGCGGCGTCGAGGAACTTGTCGATGAGGATGGGGGATTCGGTGCGTGCTTCAGCGCCGGTGCCGGCCGCCTCGACGGCGGTGGCCATGTAGTAGTTGAGCTGACCTTCATCGGAGACAATTTCCATGGCGCGGCCGCCGAGCACGAAGCTGGGGCGAACCAGGACGGGATAGCCGATGCGGCGGGCGGCTTCGCGTGCTTCAGCGACAGAGCGCGCGATGCCGTTTTCGGGTTGCTTGAGTCCGAGCTTTTGGAGGAGATCGCGGAATTGTTCGCGGTCGCCGGCGGCGTCGATGGATTCGACGGTGGTGCCGAGGATGGGGACGCCGGCGTCCTTTAAACCCCGGGCGAGATTCAGAGGGGTTTGGCCGCCGAACTGGACGATTACGCCTTTTACCAAGCCGGAAGCGACGGAGCGACGAAGCGACGAAGCGACGGAGGGATTGCCGCCTTCGGCGTCGGGATTTTGTACAAATGGGCCGCCGTTGAGGCGTTCGCAGATGTTGAGGACGTCTTCGTGGGTGAGGGGTTCGAAGAAGAGGAGATCGCTGGTGTCGTAGTCGGTGGAGACCGTTTCGGGATTCGAGTTGACCATTACGGATTCGAGGCCCATTTCCTTCATGGCGAAGGCGGCCTGGACGCAGCAGTAGTCGAACTCGATGCCCTGGCCGATGCGGTTGGGGCCGCCGCCGAGGATGATTACCTTTGGGCGCTGGGTGAGGCGGATTTCGTCCTCGGCGACGGTTTTGCCATTCTGGGTGTAGGGGGTTTCGTAAGTGGAGTAGTAGTAGGGGGTGGCGGCTTCGAACTCGGCGGCGCAGGTGTCTACCAGCTTATAGACGGGCACATTTTCAAAACTCTCCCGAGATTGTTTGATGGCGTCGGGGGTCGTCAAGCAGGCGTTTGCCAGTTGAATATCGCTGTATCCCAGTTGCTTCGCCTCTCGAAGCAGTTCCGGTCCAACATCGCCACCAAGTAGTCGATCTTCGAAATCGACCAATTCTTTCATCTGCGCCAAAAACCAGCGGTCGATCCTCGTGAGGTCGTAGATCTGGTCGAGCGTCCAGCCCATTTTAAGGGCATAGCGGACGTAATAGAGGCGGCCCTGGCTTGGGACCGCGAGCTTCCGCCGCAGTTTGTCGATGGAGATTGGCCACTCGTTGTCGGGCGATTCACCCTGGACGGTTTTGTCGCTGTTGTCGTCTGTTCGCGCGGAGCGTGGGAGGCCTTGTTGTACGGGCGCGGTTGCGACCGCGCCGCGCTGGGAATTCAGCCACTTGTCGTATTTGTCGAGGCCGAAGCCGAAGCGTTTGACCTCCATGCTGCGGATGCCTTTTTGGAGGGCTTCCTTGAAGGTTCGCCCGATGGCCATGCCTTCGCCGACGCTTTTCATTTGCGTGGTGAGGGTTTCGTCGGCGTCGGGGAATTTTTCGAAGGTCCAGCGGGGGATCTTGATGACGCAGTAGTCGATGGTCGGTTCGAAACAGGCCGAGGTGTGTCGCTCGTAGGAGCCGTCGATGCGCTTGAGGCTGGTGATGTCGTTGGAAAGCTCATCGAGGGTGTAACCGACGGCGAGCTTGGCGGCCATCTTGGCGATCGGGTAGCCCGTGGCTTTTGAAGCGAGGGCTGACGAGCGGCTGACGCGGGGGTTCATTTCGACGACGACCATTTCGCCGTTGTCGGGGTTGACGCCGAACTGGATGTTGGAGCCGCCGGTTTCGACGCCGACGGCGCGGATGATGGCGATCGAGGCGTCGCGCATCCGCTGATATTCTTTGTCGGTCAGGGTCTGGATCGGGGCGACGGTGATGGAGTCGCCGGTGTGGACGCCCATGGCGTCGATGTTTTCGATGGAGCAGATGATGACGACGTTGTCGTTTTTGTCGCGCATCACCTCGAGCTCATATTCCTTGTATCCGATGACGGATTGCTCGATGAGGACTTCGGAGACGGGGGAAGCGTCGAGGCCGCGCTCGACGATTGTTTCGAATTCCTCGACGTTGTAGGCGATGCCGCCGCCGGTGCCGCCGAGGGTGAAGGCGGGGCGGATGATGAGGGGGAGGCCGATGTCGGCCATGACTTTGTGGGCATCGTCCATGTTGTGGACGACGCCGGAGCGGGGGACGTTGAGGCCGATCTTCAACATGAGGTCTTTGAAGACCTGGCGGTCTTCGCCTTTGAAGATGGCCTCGCGATTTGCGCCGATCATTTCGACGCCGTAGCGGGTGAAGATCCCCTTGTCGTAGCAGGACATGGCGGTGTTGAGGCCGGTCTGGCCGCCGAGGGTGGGCAGGACGGCGTCTACTTTGTGGGGGCCTTGCGATTCGAGTTCGAGGATTTTTTCGACGGCTTCGGGGGTGATGGGTTCGATGTAGGTGGCGTCGGCGAACTCCGGGTCGGTCATGATGGTGGCCGGGTTGGAGTTGATGAGGACGACGCGGTAGCCCTCTTCCCGCAGGGCCTTGCAGGCTTGGGTGCCGGAATAGTCGAACTCGCAGGCCTGGCCGATGATGATCGGTCCGGCGCCGATGATGAGGACGGAATGAATGTCAGTGCGTTTGGGCATATCGAAAATCCCGGTGAGTGAAAGGGATTTCACGGGGCTTGTCATGGATTTTATTTTTGCCGCCGTTCCGTTGACAAAAAGCGGCTTAAACGCTCAGCTGGCAG
>JBBRHH010000075.1:0-15392 GCA_038222915.1 Tepidisphaerales bacterium | reverse complement strand
GCAAAAGCTCGAAACCGGCCCGATTGACGTCGGTCGCCTCCCAGTCCAGCACACGCAGTTGCTTCAGCCTCGACAAGTCTTTTAGCCCCGGCCCTTTGACGGCGGTACCCGCCAGCACCAGCACCCGCAGATTCTTTAAGTCGGCAATGTCCTTGAGCGCGGGGTCAGAGACACTGGATGGCCCCCAGACATCGAGCTCCTCAAGACACTGAAGCGTCTTGAGATGCGCGAAGGCCGCGTCGGTAATTGGCAGGCGAGAGAGAGACAGCTTCTTCAGGTTCGTCAGCGTCGCCACATTTTCCATGCCCACGTCAGTAACACCCAGTCCCTGGGATGCGGGACGTCCAACGACAAGCTCCTCAAGTTTCGAAAAACTCTTCAACTCCTGTAGAAACTTGTCGGTCAACCCCGGACCGTTCAGATCAAGCGTCCGCAATTCCGGCAAACCCTTTAGTAGGTCGCGCAGATCGCCGACCGCTCCTTTCATAACCCATACTTTCGCACCGGTAACCGGCGAGCCGGCGACCTGTTCATCACGTATCAGCTCAATGTTGACAGGCTTCGCAGGTTCGGCGGATCTGGCAGCCGAAGACAAAAGCAAGATGATCGAAAGCGCCACCAGTCGGCAAGCCACAATATCCTCCACAAGCATAAGGATCGTCACTTCTTCAAGGACCGCTGTTCCATCTGGTTGATGAACGTATCCAATTCCACTCCCTCGCCCCGATCTCCCTGTGCTTCGGCCGCGTTGATCGAGGCGATTGTCCCCTCGTCCAGCTCAGGCTCGCCGATCATTTCCTGTATGGCCGCCTCGACCACCGCTTCCGCAGTGGGAAATCTTCCGGCGCGAATTTCTTCGTCAATGATCCGCTCGATCTCTGGCCGAAGTGACAGGTTCATAGGCAAACCCAAATCCCAGGATGATCCTATCAAGTCGTGGTAGTAGTTTCACACAAAAAAAAAGAACGCCCCCTCCGCCGAATCTCGTGAATTCGACAGAGGGGGCGTGTAACACCCGAAATCAAAACCGTTCAACCCCCTACCCGATCAGCTTCTCGCCGAAGTAGGCCTTCTCTGTTCCTTCGCCGCTGCCGAGCGTCAGGGTGAGACCTCCGCCGATCGGCGTTGTCAGCAGCCAGGTTTGCTGGGGGATTACGCGGAGGGTGTAGGTGCCGGCCGGGAGGTCCTGGAAGCGGTAGTTGCCGTTGACGTCGGTGGTGAGGGATTCTTCGCCGGCGTCGAGTGCGCCGTTGTTGTTGGAATCTACGTAGACCTGCCAGCCCTGGAGGCCGGCTTCGCCTGCGTCTTTGATTCCGTTGCCATTGGCGTCGTTGAAGACGGTGCCGCCTAGCATGACGTTGGTGGTGTTGCCGAAGTCTTTGGTGAGGATTTGGCCGGAGAGGATTGAGAAGTCGACGAAGAGGGCGTTGGTGGGCCGGGTGCCGAGGGGCACGACCTGGCGGACGCGGTAGTTTCCGGCGTCGACGTTGAAGGCGTAGTGGCCGAGGCTGTCGGTGACGAGGGACGGTTCGTTCGCGTCCTTGGCGAAGTTTTTGTTGAGGTCGAGGTAGACGGTTGTGCCGGCCTGGCCGAGGTCGCCCTGATTCTGGACGCCGTTTCCGTTCTGGTCGTTGAAGATGGTGCCGGCGACGAGGGCCTTCTGGGTGTCGCCGAAATTCTGGGTCACGGACGTGTTGGCGGGGACGTTTACGAGGACTGAGCCGCCGGTTGGGTTGGTGGCGCGATAGCCGGCGGGGAGGACTTCGGTGACGGTGTATGCGCCGGCGGCGAGATTTTTGAAGGTGTAGATGCCTGAGCCGTTGGTCAGGGTGCTTGCTTCGCCCGGGTCGGCGATGCCGTTGCCGTTGGTGTCGATGAACACTTTTACGTTTGGAAGGCCGTAGTCGGTGGCGGCGTCCTTGATGCCGTTGGCGTTGGCGTCGACGAACGTGGTTCCGGTGATGATGCCGGATGGGCCGGGCGGCGGGGGCGGGGGCGAGACAGGCGGCGGAGGTGAAACGGGCGGGGGTGGAGAGACCGGAGGTGGAGGAGATACAGGGATCAACTGATTGCCGAAAATGCGATCGTTGATGGTTTGCCCGCCCGCGATGGTGACGTCGTAATATCCCGCGGCGGGGCGGGTTTGCTGCCAGCCTAGCTGGACTACTTCGCGGATGCGATAGGTGCCGGGGGTCAGACCCTGGAAGGCGAAGTAGCCTGTGGAGTCGGTGGTTGCACTTTGTTCGCCGGCATCGAGATGGCCGTTGGCGTTTGCGTCGATGTAGGCGGTGACGCCGCTCTGATACGCCTCGCCGGCGTTTTGCTGGCCGTTGCCGTTGATGTCGTTGAAGATGCTGCCGCGGATGATTCCGACTGGGGAGTTGGGTGCGTTGCCGAAATCCTGGTCGCCGGTTGCGCCGTCGGCGACGGTTACGTCGACGGAGCCGGATGAGGGTTCGGTGAGGGTGTAGCCGGGGGGCGTTTGTTCGGCGAGGGTGTAGGTGCCTGCGGCGAGGTTCTTGAATGCGTAGTGGCCGAGGTTGTCGCTGGGGGCGGTGATTTCACCCTGATCCAACTGGCCGTTGTGATTGGCGTCGATGTAAATTTTGAAACCGGCGAGGTAGGTTTCGCCCTGATCTTCAGCGCCGTTGGCGTTGGCGTCCTGGTAGACGTCGCCGATGATGGTTGCGGACATCAGGCGGCGATCTTCAAGCGATTCGACGACCGATCGAGCGGCGGCGGACACCGCCGCGTGTTGCAACTTTCGATTGGGACTCTTTTTCTGTTGCGCGGACATAGACGTTCTCCTTTGCGGGCCGTCCGGTAAAGGAGGCCGCAATTAAACAAGACCTTGCGTGCGAGCCGACTGCCAGCCGCCTGACGCGGGTCTGCCCCCAGTACGGGAAGATGGAGAACTTGTGACCGGATTTTCTGTGGGGACGCAATCGCCTCAGATTCAAGGAGATATGGCAATAACGGGTGTTTGCGGTGCAACACCTGAACGGGCGATGTGGTATAAGAAACGCACTTCGGCAAGTCTTTCAACAACTCAGGAGTTCGAGCTTGGAACGCATCTTTCTTGGCCTAATTCTTTTGTCGACAGCGGCCGCGCAGGCCGCGCCGATCAGCTTCGTCAAGGACGTGCAACCGATCCTGAACCAGAGCTGCGTCGGGTGCCATCAACCTGAGAAGCTCAAAGGGAAACTGGATCTGACGACATATAAGGCTTTGATGGCCGGCGGGAAGAACGGGGCGATTGTCGAGCCGAGCCACCCGGAACAGAGCAAGCTGTACACGTCTGTTGTCCCCGCCGAAGTTGGCGAGAAGCCGGACATGCCGGCCAAGGGCATTTCGCTCAGCGCCCCCGAGGCGAATGTTCTTCAACAGTGGATTCGGGAAGGGTTGAAAGACGACTCGGTTGCGGAAGTTGCTGTTGACGCCAAGAAAGGCGCACTGCCTGGGCCGACGCCGCTCGATAAGCCGCCTGTGTATTCGAAGTCGCCGGCCGTCCGCGCGATGGCGTATTCACCAGATGGCAAGTTTCTGGCGGTTGGCGGGTATTTCGAAGTCATTCTTCAGAACGCCGATGGTTCCGGGATCGCCGCGCGGCTTGTCGGGGGATCGCCGCGGATTGAATCGCTGGCGTTTTCGCCGGATGGGAAGTTTCTCGCGGTGAGCGGCGGATCGCCGGCGCAGTTTGGGAATATCCAGGTTTGGGACCTCGAACAACGGAAGCTGGTTCACTCCTACAAGTATGGCCACGACACGGTGTTTGGCGTTTCGTTTTCGCCGGATGGGAAGGAACTTGCGTTTGGATGTGCGGACAAATCCGCCCGGATCGTCGCGATTGAGGACGGCCGGGAGATATTGCGGCTGGATCAGCACACCGACTGGTGTTTGGGGACGACGTTCACCAAGGACGCCAAGCGGATTCTCACCGCCAGCCGCGACAAGTCGATGAAGATGACTGACATCGCCCAGGGCCAGTTTATCGACGACATCAACAACCCGCTCGAACCTGTCATTTGCATCGCACGCCACCCCAAGGAAGACATCGTGGTGAGCGGCGGCGCGATGGGCACGACGCGGATTTACAAAATCTCGGACAACCAGAACCGGACGGCCGCCAAGAACGACACCAACATGTTGAAGCAGATGGAGCGTATGGGCGGGCCGGTGTATGCGGTTGCGTATAGCCCGGATGGTTTGGCGGTTGCGGTGGGGAGCATCAACGAAGCGCGAATATTCAAGAGCGGCGACGGCACCCGCGTTGCCACGCTGGCGGGAGTTGGTCCGGCGGTGTTTGCGGTTTCGTTCAGCAGCGACGGTAAGCAGGTAGCAGCGGCCGGGTACGATGGAATGCTTCGCATGTTTGATGCGGCGACTGGGAAGATGCTGAAGGAATTTTCGGCGGTGCCGCTTGGCGGCAAGCCGACGACACAGCCGACGACGGCTTTGGCGCAGTAGCAACGAGGTTTTGAAGATGACGAAACGTGATCGAATCAGTCTTGGGCTGAGCTTTTCATGCCTTGTGATGGCGGGCCTGATCTGCGCCGCGGCCGGACCGACGACGCATGAAGCGCCGGCGGGGATGCCGTCGGTTGCTGCGATCGTTGCGCCGCCGATGCCGGCGATCAAATCGCTCAAGCTCCTGCCTGAAACGCTGACGCTGGACGATGGCCGCGACAACCAGCGCATCCTGGTTATTGGAGTGACGGATTCGAAGGATATTGACCTGAGCGCGGTTGCGACGCTTCAGAGCGCGTCGGACGTGGTTGAGACGCGCGGCGACGGTTACATTCGGCCGCGCAAGGCCGGCGCGGGTGACGTTGTCGTCAAGGCGGGCGGGCGGGAAGCGAAGCTGCATGTGAACGTGAAGAACGCGGGGGTTCCGAAAGTCGGGTTTGTGCGCGATGTGGAGCCGATTTTTGCGAGTGTTGGGTGCAATGCAGGGACTTGTCACGGGGCGGCCACGGGGAAGGAAGGCTTCAAGCTTTCTCTGCGTGGTTACGATCCGGATTATGACTATCAGGCGCTGGTGGACGATTTGGGCGGCCGGCGGTTTGACCGGGTTCAGCCGCAGAACAGCCTGATGCTTCTGAAGCCGGCGGGCGCGGTGCCCCACGAGGGCGGACAGGTTTTCAAGACTGACTCTGAGCAATACGCGATCATGCGGCAGTGGATTGAAGAAGGGACGCAGCCGGAGGATCTTTCCGCCCGCGCGCAGAGCGTGGAGGTGCTGCCTGCGGAGATTTATCTTGATCTTCCGGGGCGATCGCAGCAGGTTGTCGTTCGGGCCCACTACCGCGACGGCAGCGTTCGCGATGTGACGCGTGACGCGGTTATCACCAGCAACAACACTGAGACGGCGACGATCAACGGCAATACGCTGACGGCGATCCGGCGCGGCGAAGGGGCACTGCTGATTCGCTATGAAGGCAACTATGCGGCGCGACAGTTTGTGGTGATGGGCGATCGCACCGGTTATGCCTGGGCGAATCAGCCCGAAGAGCAGTACATTGACAAGCTGGTGGACGACAAGCTTAAGACGATGAAGATTATCCCGTCGGAGATCTGCGCCGATGGGGATTTTATTCGCCGGGTCTATCTGGATCTGACTGGCCAGCCGCCCGAGGGTGAAAGGGTGCGGGCGTTTCTTACGGATGCTTCCGACAGCGCGACCAAGCGCGCCAAGCTGGTTGATGACCTGCTCGGCAGCGAAGCCTTTATTGATGCGTGGTCCAACAAGTGGGCCGACATGCTGCAGTGCAACAGCAAGGTGCTGGGCGAGAAGGCGATGTTGACGTTCCGCGGGTGGATTCGCGATCAGGTGTCAAAGAATGTTCCGTACGACCAGTTTGTTCGGGATGTGCTGCTCGCGAAGGGGAGCAGTTTCGGCAATCCGCAGGTGAATTATCTTCGCGCTACGCTGGGCGAGCCCGGCAAGACGCAGGAAGATGTGACGCAGACGTTCCTGGGGGTACGGTTCAACTGCAACAAATGCCACGACCATCCCTTCGAGCGCTGGACGCAGAATCAGTATTATCAGTTTGGCGCATTCTTCGCCCGCACCGCGACCAAGAAAGGCCGGCTGCCGGAAGAGACGATCGTCTACCAGAATTACAACGGCGGCGAGATCAATCATCCCAAGACCGAGATGCCGGTCGCACCGAAAGTTCCGTTTGGTGATTCGGCCGACGCGAAAAACGCGCCCGATCGCCGCGAGGCGCTGGTGGCGTGGCTGACTTCCGCGCAGAACCCGCTGTTTGCGAAATCGATGGCGAACCGGGTCTGGAGCTACTTCTTTGGCATCGGGATTATCGATCCGGTTGACGATATCCGCGCCAGCAACCCGGCCAGCAATCCTGAGCTTCTCGATGCGATTACCAAAGACTTCGTCGATCACAAGTTCGACGTGCGCGGCCTGATGCGAACCATCTGCCTTTCGCGCACCTATCAGCGATCGGTTGCCAGCAACAAGTGGAACGAAGATGACAAGATTAACTTCTCCCACAACCGGCCGCGCCGGCTGAGCGCGGAGCAGTTGATGGATGCCGTGGCGCTCTCGACTGGATTCCGATCGCAGTTTAAAGGGCTGCCGCAGGGCACGCGGGCAGTTGAGGTGCCGGATGGCGAGGGTGAAGTGGCTGACACGCTTGGCCTGTTCGGAAAGCCGAAGAGACAGAGTGCTTGCGAGTGCGAGCGGTCGTTTGGGTTCACACTTTCCCATGCGGTCAATCTGGTGAACGGCGACACGATCGGCAACGCCGTCTCCGCGCCCAACAACAAGATTGCCGCGATCGTCGCCCGTGAGAAGGACAACAAGAAGGTCATTGAAAATTTGTATCTCGAGATCCTCTGCCGAATGCCGAGCGATGCTGAAGTGGCATCGTTCGATCTTGGCGAGGGTGCAGCGCGTCTTCCAGCGGCGCAGGATCTGGCGTGGGCTCTATTGAACAGCCCCGCGTTCCTTTACAACCGGTAGGTCACGAAAGGGAAACACTATGCTCTCCATCCCCGGATTATCAGGCAGCACCTGCGACGGCTTCAGCCGCCGGGAACTGCTCCGCGTCGGCGGCCTTGGGCTCCTTGGGCTCAGCCTTGGCAACCTTCTCAAGCTCCAGTCTGTGCAGGGCGCGACGGCGGGGCTTGGCCAGGGGAAGAGCGGCTTTGGCAAGGCCAAGTCGGTCATCCTGATCTTTCTGCAGGGCGGGCCGAGCCACATTGATATCTGGGATCCCAAGCCGGAGGCCCCGGCCGAGATTCGCGGGCTTTTCAAGCCGATCGAATGCAGCGCCAAGGGCATCCAGCTTACGGAAGTGATGCCCAGGCTCGCCAAGCAGATGGACAAGGCGACGCTGGTGCGATCGCTTAACTACACGCCGGCGGGGCTGTTCAATCACACGGCCGCGATCTACCAGTTGATGACTGGGTACACCCCCGACAAGGTCTCACCTTCAGGCCAGCTCGAACCGCCTGCGCCCAACGACTTTCCGACGGCGGGCTCGAACATTACCAAGCTGAAGCCGTCGGAAGGCTCGATGCTTCCGTTCGTGATGCTTCCGCGTCCGCTGCAGGAGAGCAATGTCATTGGCAAGGGCGGCACGGCGGGATTCCTCGGCGCGGCCTACGACCCTTATTACATGTATCAGGATCCCGCCGGGAAGGTGAACCTTGCCGACCTGACCCTTCGCAGCGATGTGCCGCGCGATCGCATGGAGCGACGCGCCAGCCTGCTGCAGAAGGTTGACGCGGCCATGCCTGATATTGAGAAGGCCGTGGCCGCCAGCGCGCTGGACAGCTATTACCACAAGGCGTTGGACCTGGTCATCTCCGGCAAGGCGCGCGACGCGTTTGATCTCGAAAAGGAAAAGAAAGAAATCCGCGAGCACTACGGCCTGCACACGTTTGGGCAAAGCTGTTTGATGGCCCGCCGGTTGATTGAAGCGGGGACTAAATTTGTGCAGGTGAATTGGCCGGCCGTCGCCAATGGCGATCCTGAGAAAGATGCGTGGGATACGCATAAGGCGAACTTTGGACCGCTTAAAGATCTACACTGTCCGAAGCTCGACTCGGGCCTTTCGGCTTTGCTGGAAGACCTTGAACAGCGCGGCCTGCTTGCCGAAACGCTCGTCGTCGCGATTGGCGAATTTGGTCGGTCTCCGCGGCTGGGCGTGAGCACGTCGGGCAACAGCAACGGCAAGGACGGCCGGGATCACTGGCCGTATTGCTACACCGCGATGCTCGCCGGGGCCGGGATTGCACGTGGTTCCGTCTACGGTGCATCCGACGCGACCGCCTCGGCGCCGAAGGATAAACCGGTTCATCCGACACAGATTCTGGCGACGATCTATCACGCGCTGGGCATCGATCCGAGGACGATCGTGTTCAACCATCTGAATCAGCCGCGCGAGCTGGTGAAGGCCGATCCGGTCGTCGATCTGTTCAGTTGAGCTTTGTGTGTCATCCTGATACCGCGCGGTCGTCCTGAGGTTATCCGAAGGATCCGGCCGTCGTTCCGAAATGATTTTCACCAGTTTCAAACGGCATCCCGGCATGTCCCCAAAAACAACTATCGTTCTGGCGCTGTTTCTCCTGACCGCCACCGTCCAGGCCCAGCCCCTTCCAATCATTCAGTCGGTTACGCCCGATGTTCTTCTGCCTGGCGTGTCGACTGAGATCACTGTTACTGGCGAGAATCTTGCCAACGCCATTCAGATTGTTTTGCCGCAGGAGCAAATCGGCCTGACCGCGTCGGCGGTGACCGTTCCGACCACCGGGCCATCGCTGGGCAAGCAGGTCAAGTTTCGCCTCGATGCCAAGGCAGATGCGCGGCGCGGGCAGCATGATCTGCGGATCGCGACGCCGCTGGGCGTGTCGCGCGCCTTTTCGATTGGCATCGACGATCTTCCCCTCATCCTGCAGAAGCCCGGGAACAACGCTGCTAAAACGGCGCAGGAAGTTGCACTTCCCGCCGTTATATCCGGCAAAGTGAACGGTGCGCTGGACGCCAACTATTACCGCTTCCATGCGGCCAAGAACGATCGCCTGATGTTCGACGTGTTCGCCCAGCGGATTGGGTCGAAGCTTGATTCATCGCTTGCCATCCATAGCGCTGAAGGCAAGCTGCTGGCACACGACGAAGACACCAACGGCCTCGATTCGCTGATCGATTTCACCGCACCGGCCGACGGCGATTACTTTCTCCGCATCCAGGATCTGAAATACCAGGGGGGCGGCGATTACCAATATCGCATCCGCGCCGGTGCGATTCCGTTTCTCGATGCCATTTACCCGATGGGCGGGAAGCGCGGGCAGGATGTGACGGTGGCATTCATCGGGCGGAACTTGCAGGGTGCCGACAAACTTCAGATGCATCTGGAGGCCGCCGGACCTGTCGGTGTTCGTGACATCGCGGCGAGCACCTCGCACGGTCTTTCCAATGCCCGCGCGTTTGACGTGGGGAACCTTGCTGAGTTCATGGAGCAGGAGCCCAACGATGCCGCGGCGCAGGCCAACGAGGTGAAGATGCCGGTCACGATCAATGGCCAGATCAACAAGCCGGGCGATGTCGACAGCTTTAAGTTCAAGCCTACTACTCAGCCGATCATTTGTGAGGTGCTGGCCCAGCGGGCCAACTCTCCGCTGGATGCGCTGATTACGCTGACCAATGCGCAAGGGCAGATCGTGCAGCGCAACAATGGCGACGCCGGCGCGGATGCGCGACTGGAGGCCAATGGGCTCGATCTGAACCAGGAATACACGATCAGCATCACCGACCTGCTGGGCCGGGGTGGTGATTCTTTTGTGTACCGCCTTTCGGTTAAGCCCGGGGCGGCGGCCGAGGATTTTCAGGTTGTCTTTCAGGGGGACGTTCCCCGCGTTGCGCGTGGCAGCGCTGCGAAGCTGTGGTGCAATATCGTACGAACCGGGGGCTTCAAGGGGGAAGTGACCGTTACGCTGAACGGACTTCCGAAGGGGCTGCATGCTGATCCGGTTGTTTTCAAGGAAAAGGAACTTCCCAGCGGCGTGATTTCGATTTCCGCTGATGCGGATGCGGCGATGGGTTTCTATCCGCTGAACTTCACCGCCACTGCGCAGCTCAACGGCCAACCGGTGACCCGCACGTTTAACTTCCCTTCCGAGAATGCCGGCCAGGTTCTGCTCACCGTCCTCGACACTGCCCCCTTCTATGTTCAGCAGCTCGGCCCATCGAATCAGGAAACAGACAAAACCAAACGCGAAGAGAAGATCGCGGAGCTTAAGAAGTTGATCGACACGCCCACGCCGCAACTCGACGCGGCGCAGGTTGCCTGGGAAAAGGCCCAGGCGAAGTCCGCATGGCGTCCACTCGAAATCGTCTCCGCCAAGGGCAAGGAGACCCAACTGAAAACGTTGCCCGACGGCGCTATAAAGGCAGAAGGCGCAACGCCGGCCAAGGACACCTATACCATCGTCGCCAACACGCCGCTGAAGAACATCCGCGCCATCAAGCTTGAGGCGATCGCAGCCGACGGCGGCAGCCCAGGTCGGGCCGATGACGGCAACTTCGTCCTCACCAACATTCATCTCCTTGCCGCTCCCGCCGCCGATCCGGCCAAGCCCGCGAAGGTTGAACTGCAAAACCCCCGCGCCGACTTCAGCCAGGACAGCTACAACGTCAAGGAGTCGCTTGTCGAAGGAACCAAGGCCGGATGGGCCGTCTCACCTCGCACAAAGGAATCGCACTGGGCCATCTGGGAACTTAAATCCCCCATCACCAGCGAAGCAAGCACCCAGCTGACCTTCGAGCTGATCCACAATTTCGACTCGGGTAAATTTGAACTCAATCGCTTCCGGCTGATGGTCACGGACGCCGAAAAACCCGAAGAAGGCTTCTCACTCCCTGGCAATATCCCCGCCATTCTCGCGATGGCCGCCGAGCAGCGGGACTACAAGCAAAAGGCGGAGCTCGCGGCGTACTACCGGACGATTTCCCCTGAACTTAAGGCCGCCCGCGAGCAACTGGCTGAGATGACAGAATCCGCTGTCTTCCCGCCCGTCGTGAAGCAAAAAGAAGGAACCAGTCTTATCGTGCAGGTTGCGAGAAACGGTTTCGAGGGCGACATCACGCTCAACATCGAAGGCTTTTCGGCGGGCATGGAAAACAATGGGCCTGTCCTGATCGCCACGAGCTTCGAGGTGAAACCGATCGTATTAAAAGGAAAAGAAACCCGTGCGGTCTTCCCGTTGAAAACCAACGAGAAGACGGACAAAGCAACACGGGCGATTATCGTGAAGATGGATGCGGCGGTGAATGGGCAGCCGCGAACTGAATACAGTCGCGCCATCCCGTTGACGGTTAAGTGATCCAGCCATTGACGCTGGCGATCGAGCGCGGGACAACTCGAGGAGATGGTCAGGGCATCAATGGAAGCTAAAGAAACGGAATCTCCGGGTGGCTTACTTCGAAAACCATTTGCCGACTCCGAATTGGTTTTGGGTATCGTTGCCGCCGTTGGGACCGAACTCAATAACGTACGATCCGTTCTTGAAGATCGACTGAAAATCCTGGGATATTCAGTGTCGCACGTTCGAGTAACCAAAGATGTAATTCCCATCGCATTGGGTGTAACCCCACTGAATTATTCAGGGGAATTTGAGAGAATAATGGGGTTGATGGACGCCGGTGACGAGGCGCGCCAACGCTCAGTCGACAATTCCGTTCTTGCGCTTGGCACCGCGGCATTCATCAACGCAATGCGGCCCAGTGACTCAAATTCGGATCCACAACTCGTTCCAAAGCGCGCTTACCTCGTCAGCTCTCTCAAGCACCCGGATGAAGTCGCGCGACTGCGCGATATCTATCCGCTCGGCTTCTACTTGATTGGAGTCCATTCAGATGAACAGCGACGATCCCATTATCTAATGAAAGACAAGGGCATCAGTGAGGAGGACGCCAGAAAGTTGATCAGCCGAGACGCCAACGAGGATTTCTCCTACGGCCAGAAATTAATCGATACGTTTCATCTCTCAGATTTCTTCGTTCGGATCGATGGTCACGATGACCGCCTAAAGCAAAGCATTTGGCGAATACTGGATCTTCTTTTCGGCAACCCCTACATCACGCCGACGTTTGACGAGTACGCGATGTTCATGGCGTTCGCGGCCTCATTGCGATCCGCCGATCTTTCGCGCCAGGTCGGTGCCGTGGTCGCCGTAGATGAACAAGTCGTTTCAACCGGTGCGAACGATTGTCCAAAGGCTGACGGAGGCCTGTATTGGCCGCCAGGCGAGAAACTTCCACAGGATGTAACATTTGAAGAGGACGGTCGTGACTACGCGCTCGGTTATGACTCCAACAAAGCGGAACAGCAGAAAATTATCGAAGAGATCGCTGCCAAGGCAGTCGAAGCTGGTTTGGATCGCGCTAAAGTCGTCGCCGCTCTGAACATCAGTCGTATAAAAGATCTGACGGAGTTTGGTCGAATGGTGCATGCGGAGATGGATGCACTTCTCGCTTGCGGGCGTGCGCGAGTTCAGACTAAAGGAGGAACGCTCTATTCGACGACGTTTCCCTGCCACAATTGCGCCAAACATATCGTTGCGGCCGGAATACGTCGCGTTGTTTTCATCGAGCCCTACCAGAAATCCAAGGCCGCGGATCTGCACAAAGATTCCATACGCGTTGGATTTGCCGATTCTACTGAGGCAAACGGCGATCGACCGATGGTAAAGTTTGAACCATTTGTTGGCGTCGGCCCGCGCCGTTTCTTTGACCTGTTCTCAATAAGGCTGGGTTCAGGTTATCCTGTTAAGCGGAAGGACGATGCCGGAAAAAAGATCGACTGGAAACCGAGTCTGGCTCGACTCCGACTTCAGATGCTTGGAGCCTCATACCTGGACCTCGAGCTCATTGCGAGCAACATGTTCGAAAACGCGCGGACGAAAATGAAGGAGCCCATCAATGGATGACAAAACAAAATCCTCCCCTCCGATCTCCGTTCAAGATCGCGCCGGCTCAGAAGAAGCCGTAGATACCGCAAAGCTTTTCATCGCGCATCTTGAGCACGCTAGCAAGGTGGTGCAGAATTGGCCGGCTTGGAAACAAAGCCTGCTCGGTGGAGAATCCACTGAACGACAGACATCGCGGTAGGAATTTAGTTCGAATTCGATTGCTTACGCGCCGTGCCGGCGCGCTCACTTCGCGGGCTTTGTGGTCGGGGCGTACAACTCGCCACGCACAATTCGCTGGCGTTCCCAGTTCGCGTAGCCTTCGGCCGATTTCGGGAGTCGGAGGGCCGCCCAGCTTGGCTCTGGCAAGCGACGTCTCTCCCCAAGCCGCGCTTCGATCAGCACGGGAATCATTCCGACGCCCAGGCGGATGAAGTCGCCCTCGCGCACGCCTTCGCCGCCGAGCCACATGCGCGTGTTCCACCGATCGATGGACGCGTGGATCAATCGCGGCTGGTCGTTGTGAACGATGCAATAAAAGTAAACGATGTTGTTTGGGGCATAGTCCACGGGCCCGGCCACGTCGAAGCTGGGCAGGCCATCCCAGCGCTTGTTGACGAAATCGTCGGGAAGCACTTCGAAGGTGCGGACGATGTCGCGGTAAACGATCCGCATGCCGATCTGCGGAGAGGCCTTTTCACATCCGCCAATGCTCGCCAGCAAGTCCGGCGGTAAAGACGGCGTTGCGGGGCTCCACTCGCGGCCCTGTTCGGGAAAGGGAAAGGGACCGGCGAAAAGCCAATGGCCCGAAAGATGAGTGGAATCCCAATCCATGACCGGCACGCCGCGGCCTGGAATGAAGCCTGCAGGTTGCGTTGCCGTTCGTACGTCCCCGACAGGTGGAATTGATCGGTGGGCGAGCCTGCGCAAAACGCCGACCGCGCGGCCTTTGACTGCCGTGCCGTTGAACATACCCGTGAACGATCCGATCAGGCGGTCGCCGCTGGGGGCAAACTCCACGACATAGTTTGCCTTCCCGCCGGCGTACCAGTCGTCGCGGCCGACGCCGTACTCGATGGTCAGCCGGGTCTTGTCGCCGATTTTTTCGGCTAACGCGATACGGCCGTTGTGGGCCGCGTAATTGAATTGCGGGGCGCGGGCGTCGAAGAGTTCAAACCACCGTCCCCGGTCGCAGGCCACCAGCATCACCACATCCTGTGTCGGCGTCGCTGCGTGCCCGTCGTTTCGGAAAAGGGCCCCCTCCAGCGTCAATTCGACATCCGCCGAAAGTGGAGCGGCCTCGGGCGCGGCGGCGATGGCGATCAGTGCCATCACAAGAATATGAACAGGCCAGGGAAGTCTCACCCGAGCATTACTTGCCGCGTCAAAGCAGTGTTGATTGAGGGGATCAGGGAGGCGACGTCGGCAGAATCTCTTCATACGCGCTCTTGTCTTCCTGGTCGCCCAGCGTCGCCTTCACAATCAGGAGGTCGTCCTCCATTTCACCTTTGGTGAACGTCTTGCGAAGCTTGGTCAAAACCATCCCCTTCTGCAAGTGGCCTTTCAGCAATTTCAGCTTCTCGACATCCTCTTTGGGCGCCTCGCGGATCAGATAACCGCCGGGATGTTCCTTGCGGTCTTTGTCGGCGCGCTCCTGGATCACCTTGAATGTGTCCGGCCCTTTGTTCTGCAAGTCGGCGTCCAGATTCGGCAGCGTGTCGGTGTATGGCGCTTCTCCGGTCAGCATTTTGATGTCGCTGTCTTCGAGCAACTTGGCCCATTCGAGCGTTGTGGCAATGCGGCCGTCCTTGTTGGGCTTTGGCCGCTGTGCAGGCTGGAAGCCGAATCCGAGTTCCTGACCATTCTTGAGGAGGTCGGGGATCTGGGGCTTGATGGCGGCGAGCCATTGCGCGCCTTTGCCGGGGACTCCGTCGGGGGTGCAGCCCATGGATTGCTGGAGGCTGGGCACCCATTGGTATTGGTAGGTCATTTCGCCGGGGAGGTCGACTTTGTATGGGGCCTGGATGTAGAGGAGGGCTTCGGTGGTGTCCTTGACGGAGAGCTGGGTGATCTTGAGAGGGTAAACCAGCTTCTCAGAGGCAAACTCAAACCGCGTTGGAGTTACCTCGCCGGCAAAGCTTCCATCTGTATTCTTCTTCATCTGCTTGGCATCGATCTTCATGGTGGTGAAGAACCATTTCTTCTGGATGTAGTAATCCAGCGTCTTCTGATCGCCGCCGAAGTTGTATTTGTTGTCCTTGAGCCATTGGAAAAGGTCGTCGGCCTTCTCGGCCGAGACAATCTTGTAGTCGAGGCTTCCGACAATGCCCGCCTCGAGGACGTGCACGGTGCTTTTCTCGTCCTTTGCTCTTGAGTCTTTAAAACCTCCGGCGCCCAGCGCGCCGCCCTTGGACGTTGGCAGCAGGTTCGAGAATGGGAATTCGCGCTTCTTCAGAATC
>JBBRHH010000074.1:0-15446 GCA_038222915.1 Tepidisphaerales bacterium | reverse complement strand
GCCGGGTTTGTCGCGATCATCAAAATTCTCTACGCCATTGGCGGCGGCGGTTGGGCAATCGACCACTCCGTCTACAAGCTGCTCTGGATCATCGCCGTTTTGACGATGACATTTGGCAACGTGCTGGCGCTCTTGCAACAGAATGTGAAACGCGTGTTGGCATACTCTTCGGTCGCGCACAGCGGCTATATGCTGGTGGGGCTCGCGGCGGTTGCGGGAGCACAGGCGAGTGGCGGGAGCATGTCCCGCGGAATCGCCATGACCACCAACGAACTGCGATTGCAGGGCCTGGGTGGTGTGCTGTTTTATCTCGCGGCATATGGCGTGATGAACGCTGCGGCCTTCGGCGTCCTGATGCTCTTGCCGGCACGCAACCAGCGCGCTGCGACTTCCGCGGAAACCTACGACGACATCGCCGGACAAGGCCGACGCCATCTCGGGCTCGGGCTGGCGATGGCGGTCGCCTGCTTCAGCCTTATCGGTATTCCGCTCACGGTCGGTTTTCTCGGTAAGCTGATGCTGCTTCGGCCGGCGCTGCAGGGCGGCAGTGGATTGACGGCCCTGGCGATCATCACACTGATCAATGCCGCAATCTCGGCGGCGTATTATTTGAAGATCGTCGCCACGCTTTTCCTTCGGCCTGATCCGTCGGCGGTCGAAGGTGAATTGGCCACCGCGACGCGATTCCACCTGCCGGACGGTTCGCTGCCGATCGTTTTGTCAGTTGCGTTGTCGGTTGGGGCGACACTGTTTTTTGGTGCGGTTCCACGGGCTGCCACCATGCTGTCGGATCGATCGCGCGAAGCAGCGCAGCTTGAGAATCAGGGCGACAACATCCCGTCGTCCGCGCAGGTGGCCGCCGCTTCGGACAAGTAATCTCAATCTACTTGGTTCGCCCAAAGACAAAGAGATCTGCGTCTTCGCTCTTTTTCCCCAAAAATTCATCGCGAAGAAGCTGCGCTGCGATCACGCTGAACGTGATGCCGTTGCCTCCGTATCCCAGTGCAAAGTGCACGTTGGGGAATTCTGGATGCCGGCCAATGAAGGGCAGTCCGTCGCTGGTGCTTTCAAAGAGGCCGCTGTAGACCATCGCCGGTGCGAAGGAAATTTCAGGGAACATGTTCTTGAATTTACGAAGAAGTGTCGCGGCCTTTTCACCCAGCTTCGCGGGTGAGGCGGGTTTGGTGGAGTCGTCGTCTTCGCCGCCGATCATGACCCGGCCATCGCTCGTCGTGCGCATGTAAAGGTATGGCCGGGCTGTTTCCCAGATGAGGCACCGGTCTTTCCAGCCTGTAAACGATTCAACGGGCTCGCTGACCAATACGTACGTCGTCTGCGTTTTGGTCAGTGGTTGATGAAACCATCGGTCGGCTTCATAGCCAGTCGCGATGACGACGCGGCGGGCCCGAATGCGCCGCCCGCTTTCGCAATAGAGCGACACTCCGCCAGCCTCCGCATCCCATTTTGCAACTTCAGTGCTTTCAAAAACCCGCAGGCCTTTTTGCACCGACCTCTGGATGAGAAGATGCGCCAGGCGATAAGGGTCGACCTGGGCCGCGCCGTCGGAAATGAGTGCGCCTGGGCTGTCCAGGGTGTAGTCGGCGCGGATGGCGGACGCGTCAAGGAAATCAACATCGATCCCGATCGCCCGGCGCGCTTCGCATTCCTCTTTCAGGTCAGGTACGTCATCAGCGCTGCTTGCCAGGTACAACGACTTTCTGGGAACGAAGTCGCAACAGCCGTCCAGTCCGGCGATGATGTCTCTCAGATCGTCGATCGCGCGCCGGCAGCGCCGGTAGCTTCGGATGGCGTGATCGTTGCCGACCTTCTTTTTGAGTTCGATCAGCGGGACGTCGATCTCGTAAAGGAGCAGGGCGGTGCTGGCGGCGGTGCTACCGCTGCCGATTTTCTTCCTGTCCACCAGCACGACGTCGAGGCCCGCTTCAACGAGTCGACCCGCGACCAGCGCACCGGTGATACCCCCGCCGATCACGACAATGTCGCAGTCCAGATCGCGCTCGAGGGCGGGGAAGGAACTGGGCGCAGCGTCAATCGTCGGCCAGTAAAGCTTGCCAGAAGTGAGGTGGGTTGCAGTGCTCAAGGCCGCTCAAGACGAATCTCGATGTTCCCTGCTCGAATCCGGGCTTTGAAGAGTGGTTGCGCCTGCGTCGCCGGGCCGTGCACAACGCGTCCGTCGCGCATGTCAAAGACCGAATGGTGCCACGGGCACTCCACGCACGATCCGTCCATCTTCCCTTCGTCCAGCGGGCCGCCTGCGTGGCTGCAGGTTGCGCCGATGGCGTAGACGTCCTCGCCTTCGCGAAAGAGCAAAATAGGCTTGCCGTCAAACTCGGCCTTGGTTGGCTTGCGCTGCGGAAGGTCGGCTTCCCCCATGACGACCGTAAATCTTTTGGGGCCCTTGAAGTCGTCGCGATGGTCGACCCCAACACGGTGCTTGTAGACGAGCACGCCGCCAAGCCACGCGGAGATGCAACTGAGCCCCAGTGCCGTCGCGGAGTACGCAACGCCGCGGCGGCGATTCCCGCGCCGGCGTTCCCAGACCGACAGCCCATAAAGAGCGATATTGACAATATTCATCGCGCCGTGAATGGTTGCCGGAACTGCGGCGGGCTCAGGGAAAGTGGAAAAGTCAGTCAGGCCGGTGAGGGCGGTGGGAATGGCGGCGGCGGTGCCGATTTCAGTAAGACGATCACCCATTTTCCGCACCTCGTCGGAATCGGTGGCCGCGCCGACGGCATCGCACACGCCACCCAGCACCCACGCGCCGATGGTGATGTCGGTCAGGACCGGGTGAAGCGGATGGCCAAGCCACGTGCCGTGCAGAACATCAGCAGCGCTCCGGGTGGCATCGCCGCCGGCGAGGACCGCATCGTGAATCGCCAGCGAAACTTTTGTTCCGATGTCGCCAACTGCGGGGATCTTGTCGAGTTGAATTTCAGCTTCGTTTACGAGCAGTGCCATTTTGCGACTCCAATAAAGGGCACGATGGCCACTCGCCGAGCATGGAGAGTGGTGCCAGTCTCCGTCCCAGAATGGCTGGTAGGCTGCAACCCGCGTGCCGCATCGTGCTGCATTATTTGCCAACACGCCAAGGCGAGCGCTCCGCCCATCCGCTCAGCGTGTCCGTCGCCCATTGGGTTGATTTGTCAGAGTGACAGGCGTTGCAGGCGTTTGGAACTTTTGATGCCTCGCTAATCGCAGGGCTTACGAAGCGAAACGTATGGCTGCGCACGTTCACGTCGCCGATGGTCTGGGCGATCCTGGGCATGTGACAGGAGATGCACTCGCTGCCGGCGCTATCGGGTTTGTGATGCGTGTGGGCCGTCATTGTTTGCGCGTGCGGTCCATTGGGCGAACCTGGTCCATGGCAATCCAGACACAATACGTTCGCGGGTTTTCGCAAACTTCCAGCGTAATCGGTGCCGTGCACATCGTGACAGGTGAAGCAGGTGACGCCGTGCGTGTACATCTGGCTGGTGACAAAATCATTGCCTTGCATGCGGTTCTTGTGCGCTGTTCCATCGGCAAAATGGGTGAAGGAAGTGTCCCCCAGTTTGTGCTCCTCGAGTTTCCAGAAGTCGCTTAGCTTTTTTGTAACGTCGTAACCGACGGGCCAATCGTAATATTTGCCGGCGACGGGATTTTCGATAGGGCGGCCTTGAGAATGACATTGAATACAGTTGTCGTTGGCCGGGACATAGTTCTGACGCGCGGGGTTCAAGATGTTGCTGGCGGTAGGCTGTTTCACATGCGCGCTGCCCGGTCCGTGGCATCGTTCACAGCCGACATTCCACTCGGTGAGCGTTTTATCCTTGATGTTGTAATTCACGGAATGACAGCCGTCGCACAACGCGCTGGTCGGGCGCTGAAAATTGTCGGGTGGATAGAGGGAAGCCCACCAGTCGTCTTTGACGAAATACGGTTTCCAGACTTTGTGCGTGACGTCCCACTGAGCCGGGAAGACGACATAATCGTCGCCGATCTTTTTGAACGAAGTACCGCTGTTTCCACTTACTGCCGTAGACAAGGGCGATATCCGCCACCGTAAATTTTACGAGAGGGTTCGAAATGGACAGATCGGGAATGATCGCGTCCGGGTGTTCGCGTGGATCGCGCACGACGTTGGCCATCGGCGTTTTAATCCATCGATCGTAGATGTTGACGTGACATGTTTTGCAGGAGGCCGAGCCGACGTATTGCGCCGTAACCGAGGCCGACTTAGCGGGACCAGCGTCCATCGGTGCCGTCAGAGGTAAGTTGCGAATGAACGAGACAAGCTGCCAAACCTGTTGATCCGGAAGTTGCCAGCCCGGCATGCCCGTGTTGCGGATGCCATTGCGAATAAAATAGAACAGTTCTCCGTCGGTGCGCTTGCGCTGGGCGATGGCCGACGGGGAAAGGCTTACAGGTGGCGGGTAGAGCCCACCACCGGCGTTTGTTGCTCCGTTTCCATCGTATCCGTGACAGACTTCGCAGTTGCTTTGGTAGAGCTTGCATCCGGCGGCAACATCGGCGCTATCTGCATTGGTGCCCAGCGGATTTTTCAACGACCTCGCTTCTTTCGGAATGCTCAAATCAAGAAGCCGGCTCGCGATCCAACTCTCGGCCGATGAAGGTTTCTGGCGAGCAATCATGCCGCCGGAGACGATGTAGTGGTAGGCGGCGAGGATTGCGACTGTGCACAGGATGGCAGTGGCGAGTGCCACGATTCGTCGGTTCGAGAATCGACGGGTCGTCCTGGGGTTGGGTGGTAGCCCGTCGAGCCCGGATACCTTCGAGGTTTGCAGATCGGCTGAGTCTGTTGCCATCGGGTACCCCATATTCTCAACCGAAACCCAGAAAACTCAATTAGATCTGCAAACTGACCGTGGAACGAGGCAATATTGAAAGGGACATTACCACGACCTTAGTGGAATCTTAACAGTGATCCCGAGACTGCCCGTCTGCCGAAAAAAGCGAACAGATGTACGAGGCTGCACTCTCGATGCAGCTTGAGCATCGTCTTTCGGCGAATGGTGAACGGCGAATCGAAGGGCTGTTCACGAGACGAAGTGGTATTCGGCTGTGGCATGTTGCCCGGTCGACAAGCAACGCTCGCCGTGAGGCTCTTGCCAGCCGACGGCGCTGTTAGAATATTCCCGCGAAGGGAAGGAGAAACGATATGGCAAGTATGAGACCTCTGATGATTGCGGCGGGCGTGGCGCTCGGACTCTCGTCCGTGGCGCGCGCTGACGACGCCAGCACGACCCAGGATCTTGCAGCTCAGGTGAAAGCGCTCCAGGCAAAAGTTGACAGCCTGGAAGGAAAGTCGGCCGTGAATCAGGCCGACGTGAGCGCGACGATCGACAGCGTCATGAAAGACGCCGATGCGCGCAGCAAGTCGATGGCGTTGACCGGTGGGATGGCCGGTTACGACGATGCGAAGGGATTCGTCATCCAGAGCGCGAATGGCGATTTCACGCTGCATCCTTGGGTGCAGTTCATGCCGCGCTATGTCGCCAACTTCACCAAGGATGGCAAGAACGGCGGAACGAAGGACAGCACCGACGATGGCTTCGAAATTCGCCGGCTGAAGCTGGGCTTTGACGGGCAGTTGTTTGGAAACATCGATTATTTGTTCCTCTGGGCGACCGATCGCCACAGCGGCAGTCTGGTTCTCGAGGAAGCATGGGCCAAGTATCGCTTTGCGGACCAGTTCGCGACACGCGTTGGTCAGTTTAAAGATCCGTTCGCGCATGAAGGCTTGACCAGTTCGAAGAATCTCCTTGCGGTTGAACGTTCCTATCTTGATGACGTCATCGGCAAGGGCGACAACTTCGTTCAAGGCGTGACGCTGATCTGGGACGGGGGCAAAGATGCCCCGATTCGTGCTGAAGTCGCGTTCATTGACGGCATTGGCTCAGCCAACACCAACTTCCAGAACAACAACGGCGATCCGACGATCACGGGCCCGAATTTCGGGTTCTCCGGCCGGGTTGATTACAAGCTGTTCGGCGATTGGAAGCAGTACAGCGATTTCACCGCCCTTGGCAATGAAAAGGACCTGCTGGTTGTCGGCGGCGGTTTTGACGTGACCGAAACCGGCGACCAGGATGACTGGCGTCACACCGCCGACGCGCAGTGGGAGACTGGTCCGCTGAGCATTTACGCTGCATACCTTGGTGACTGGGTTCACAACAGCGCCAACGGCGATGCGTACAATTTTGGTGCTCAGATCCAGGCCGGTTACCTGCTGAGCAAGCAGTTGGAAGTGTTCGGGCGCTTTGACTGGACGCATTTTGATAAGAAGACGGCTCCAGGCAGTCTGCGCAACGTGACCGAGTTCACGGCCGGCGTCAATTACTACCTGCACAAGCATGCCGCCAAGTTCACCGTTGATGCCACCTATCTTCCGAAGGGTGCACCGACGAAGGACGATGGCAGCGACGTGATTGCCAACGATGGCCACACGGAGATTCTTCTGCGTGCCCAGTTGCAGCTTCTGCTGTAACTGGTTTCGCCACATCATCCTTTCCAATCAACGCAGGCCGGGTCACTTGACCCGGCCTGCGGCGTTATCAGCTTTGATGCGGACGAGCCGGGTGACTTCACCCGGCTCGCGTCATTGATGGATCCAAACACCGCCTGCGTCAGTGGTGGCTACGCCGCCATCGTATATTGCGATATTACTGGACGTTAGAAAACGATCCGGTTCTGACGTTTATTCCACATGTAGTTCAAGATATTCATGCAATCTTAACGATGTACCAAGTACGTCGACCTGCGGAGTCGATCAGGCTGCTCAGGAAAACAAGAGTGGCCAGGCTGAGGCATGTTGCCCAGCCGACATACGGTTTTCGCCAACGGGCTCTTGCCGGCCTTCGGCGATTAAGTTCCCACTCTTGGGAAGGAGAAACGATATGGCAAGTTTGAAACCCCTGATGATTGCTGCGAGCGTTGCGCTCGGGCTTTCGACAGCGGCCCGTGGCGCGGACACTGCGACAACGCAGGACCTGGCGGCTCAGGTCAAGGCGCTGCAGGCGAAAGTGGACAACCTCGAAGGAAAGACGGCTGCCAGCCAGGCAGAAGTCAGCGCCACCATCGACAGCGTAATGAAAGACGCCGATGCGCGCAGCAAGTCCATGGCTTTGACCGGCGGGATGGCCGGGTATGACGATACGAAAGGATTCGTCATCCAGAGCGCCAACGGCGATTTTTCGCTGCACCCGTGGATTCAGTTCATGCCACGTTATGTTGCCAACTACGCGAAGGACGGCAAGGGCGGCGGCACGGCCGACACGACCGACGACGGATTTGAGATCCGCCGGCTGAAGTTCGGCCTCGACGGGAAGCTCTACAACAACATCGAATATTTGTTCCTGTGGAACACGCTTCAGCACAGCGGCAACCTGAATCTCGAACAAGCCTGGATGAAGTGGAGCATCAACGATCAGTTCGCGCTGCGTGCAGGCCAGATCAAAGATCCGTTCACGCATGAAGGTCTGATCAGCGACACACGTTTGCTGACGGCCGAACGGTCTTACCTGGTCGATGTCCTGGCGCACAACCAGAACCTGGTGCAGGGCGTGTCCCTGATCTGGAACGCCGGCGATCTTCGCGCGGAAGTCGCCTTCACCGATGGCATTGGCTCTCAGAACACAAACTTCCAGAACAACAACGGCGATCCGACTGTGGTCGGCCCGAACTTCGGTTTGGCAGGCCGCGCCGAATACAAGCTCTTCGGCAACTGGAACCAGTACGACGATTTCACCGCACTGGGCAACGACAAGGATATGCTCGTTGTCGGCGGCGGCCTTGACGTCACCGAGACCGGCAGTCGCGATGACTGGCGTCACACCGTCGACGGGCAATGGGAAACCGGCCCGCTCAGCGTCTATGGCGCATACATTGGCGACTGGGTCCACAATGGCCCAGGCGGCGATTCGTACAACTTCGGCGTCATGGCCCAGGCCGGGTATCTGCTGAACAAGCAGTGGGAAGCGTTCGGGCGTTTTGACTGGACGCACTTCGACAAGAAGACCGCCCCAGGCACGCGCAACGTGACCGAGTTCACCGCTGGTGTGAACTATTACATGCACAAGCACAATGCCAAGTTCACCGTGGAAGCCGTCTACCTTCCCAAGGGCGCACCGATCGCCGACGATCTCTCGGATGTGATCGCCAACGATGGCCACACCGAAATTCTCCTCCGAGCTCAGTTCCAGCTCGTGCTGTAAAACACGGTAAGTTGGAATCTAAAAATCTGACCCACGGGCCGCATCGCAAGATGCGGCCCGTTGCTTTGGTACACACAAATGCGAGTGTCTTTCGATTCGCAAACGATCACGCTCATTTCCCCGACCCGAGCTTGATCGCCAGCAACCCTTCCTCCCAACTGGCCGAATACAAAATGTGGTTCACCGGATCGATGACCATCTCAAACGGCACAGCCGAGAATTTCTGGTCGTTCAACGGCTTCCACGTCGCACCGTCCGCCTCGGGCGAAACAAAAAATGGCTGCGCCTTGTTCGAGGAGGCCGTGTAGAGATTTGTCCCGTCGCCGCACATGCCCATGTACCAACTGTAAACCAGCCCGTCTTTAAGCATCTCCCAGTTCGACCCGTTGTCCGTACTGCGGCAGGGATACTGATAGCCGCCGGAATAGAGCGTTCCATCCTTCGTGCGATACAACTGGTTTCCGCCGTGCGTCATCGAGAACTTGTAGACGTTCGTCCAGGTCTTGCCGGCGTCCGTCGTCTTGAAATATCCGCCATCCTGCGCCGTGAAAAGCCAGGTGTTCCGGTCGCCCACTTTCTTCGCCGGATCAAACAGGAAAAACACCGCCATCCCATATCCACCCTTCAACGTCGGCGGCGGATCGTGCGCCACCCACGTCTCTCCACCATCCTCACTCTCAAGCACGCCGCAATTCTTCCCGTCGGCCCAGGGTGAATGAAAACTGACGACAATGTGCTTGAAGTCCGTCGGGTCTGCTGTGATGGAATACAGATCCTGTGTGCCGACGGGCTTTTCGGTCGCCTTCTTAAATCCATCCGGCTTCGACCACGTCTCCCCACCGTCTTTGGAAACCCAGAACCCAACCGTCGCGCCGCGCACGCCGTCAACGCAATACAGATGATTCGAGTCGGCCGGGTCGATCAGCACATGCAGCGGCTCATCAAGCTGGCCCATTTTCTTCCACGTCGAGCCGCTATCCTTCGTCTTGAACAGCCCGCCCTTGCTCGCATCAAAAGCGCACACGCACAGATAAAGCGTCCCAGGATTCTTCGGATCGATCGTCACACCCTGGCAAAACACATGGTTCTCAAAACTCACCGTGACATCAGGCGGGGTAATCTTCTTCCAAACCCCCTCTACAAGTTCCGAACCCGCCCCGGCCGACTGAGCGAGCCAACCAAGGATAACAACGATCGAAGCAAGCGCGGTTTTCATTTCAATTTCCTTTGCCTGGGATCGCGAGCGAATCTGTATCGGTTGTATTGGACATGTGGAATTGTGTTGAGCGAGTTGCGCAGTGACGCTCTTCCACAAGCGAAGAATAGAGTTTCCAAGCCGCCAAGGTGTATAATCATTTCGTCATGAAATGCCCATTCCCAGGCATGGACCCGTATTTGGAAGATCCGGCATATTGGCCGGACTTTCACCGCCGCTTCATTACGGAGTTGGCCGATTCACTCTTGGCGCAACTTCCCCCTTCATATGATGCGAGGATTGATGACCAGCTTCGGCTTGTGGAGTACACCGAGGAGATGCGCACGGTCTATCAAGACGTGGCAGTAGTTCACGATCCCTCTCGCCGCTCCAACGAGACCTACCCGGTTATCGCATCGGAATCTGGCGGCGTCGCTACGCTAGATCCCGTGACGCTACCGGCAATGAAAACCGCGGAAGTGCGAGACGTCTGGATCGAGATTCGTCACCTCCCCGACAGTTCGGTCGTTACCGTCATCGAAGTGCTGTCCCCGTCAAACAAAAAGGGCGACGGATTTCTGGAGTACAACGCCAAACGACGCGCCATTCTTGAGCGTCACGTGAATCTGGTGGAGATCGATCTCTTGTTGAGCGGTCAACGGCTCGATTACGGCCCGCGGATGCCAAAAAAGGACTATTACACCTTCGTATCGCGTACGATTCGCAGGCAGTTCGTCGACGTTTATTCCTGGCAACTACGGGATCAACTCCCCGGCATCCCCATACCATTGCGTTCCCCGGATCTGGATGTGCGGGCAAATCTTGCGGGGATTTTCGATACGACGTACGAACGCGGCCGTTACGCTCGCGCTCTCCGCTACAACGCGCCCGTCCCCGCCAAAATGGTCGAAGCTGATCAACAATGGGCTCGTGATCAAATCGCGTCACGCAGGGTGTAGAAACTACCTCGCCCCCGCAACCCTCTTCGCCATCCGCTTCTTATTCCCCCGATTCACAAGCCAATACCCCGCCAGCATCGCATCCAGCCCCACCACCAGCGCCGTCACCATCCACGCCGGCACATTTTTCTTCACAGCAGTCACCACCGCCGGAACGGAGGCCGCATGATCATCCGCCAGCGACGACCATGCATCCGTAAATGCCGTCATCAAATCGATCCGCGCAAAGTTATAAATCCGCGCCGCCTTCGAAGCCGCGGCCGTCGCCACACCCGCTACTCCTTCAACCACCGGCGAATCACCGGCCACCCCAACCACAACCTCCGCCTCGGCCGAAGCCACCGGCGTTGCATTCACAATCTGTTCCAGGGCACCACGCAGGCTCGTAGAAAACAGTCCGGCCACTCCCGTCACCGCCGTAGTATGGGCCAGAACAAAATCAGCAACCGATTTGGTCTCCAGCGCGACCGAAGCAATGGACGCGCTCCGCGCCAGTTTCTCACCGGCGATCACTACCGCTGGCGCAACATTGACCGCCGTAGCCACCTGATTCGTTCGAGCGGCTGTCACCGAAGGCGCCGATACCACCGGCGGTTGATCATCGTTCACAATCGCCCGTCGAAATGTCGGCCGCGTATGTTTCGCCGGCCCGGCCACCGCCCCGACCGGCACCGAACCGGAACCCGCGCCAATCAATCCCTGAATCACAAAATCCGCATGCGGCGTTCCCAATCCCGCCACACCGTCATATCCAGTGTGCGCCGCCAGAAACCACGAGCTCGCCCCGGTCGCCACGTCATGAAAATCAGCGCCGTACGTGCCGGCGTTGTTGTACATCGCATACAGCGCCGGCAGCGTCCCGGTCGCACCATCCAGCGATCCCAGTTTCGCCGTCGCACGTCCTTGATTGGCAATCGCGACCAGCGCCGCCCATTGCGGCGATCCCGCGCTGGTACCGCCCACTTCCTGCCACCCCGAATACCCGCCATATGAAACCGAGTCGTACACCATGAATCCTGTATTCGGGTCGGCGTTGTAAGAAACGTCGGGCGCGGTCCGCGCATTGGTATGTTGTGCGTTGCTCTGATACCCAGGCTCATTCTCAAACGAGCTCGCCCCGCCGCCGCCATAGCTCCATCCGCGCTCGCCCCCATATCCACCCGAACCGTTCAACGACAGTGTCGTCCCGCCCACCGCCAGCACGTTCGGCGAAGACGACGGCCACGACGGTCCCCACCACGATCCGTCATCGCCCGCCGCGGCAACAAACGTCACACCTTGATGTCCCGCGGGCGTCGTGAAGTGACTGTCGTACGAAGTCTCTCCATAAAATTCATTCGCACCCCAGCTCATCGAAACCACCGAAACGCCGGCCGCGTTCCGTGCATAATCCACCGCAGTCAGCAGATCGCCCAGAGTGTCCGAGTTCGCCTGCACCAGCAGAATATTCGCCTTGGGCGCAATCGCGTGCGACCACTCCACATCCAGCGCCGTCTCGGCCGCCCAACCCGAATCCGTCCGCAGCGCGCTCGTCGATCTGCCCGTCTGATTCACCTGCTTAAAGCTCGGCGGCGCGCTAATCCCAAATTTCTGATCGAATACATTCAGATCTGACTGAATCGCCGGATCGTTGTAAGCCGTCACAATCGCAATCGTCTGGCCCGCCCCATCCCCCGAAACATTATTAAACCCATAAGCCGAACGAATCTGCGCCGGCGAGTACCCCGCAACCGTTCCATTCGCGGCACTCGGGCGCATGACGGTGCACGGACGCACCGCAACGTCCGCCGAAACCGTCAGCATTTCGCGCGATTCCAACTGCTCGATACGCGCACGCACCTCCAGCCGGCCGCGTGCCTTCGAGTGCGAGGATTGCCTGTCCATCAATCGTCTCCTAATCCAGCGTCATCGCTGGCCAACCGAACCTTCATTCCAACTTATTGCCCACCCGGCTCCTTCAAGCCAAGGGGCGGTGGCGGCGGATAAAACTTCCCATCCGGAGGGGGCGACCCAACCCGCTTGCTCAAAATTTCGTCGTACTTCGCCTTCTGCTCCGCATTCAAAATCTTCTTCGTCTCCTCCACCGCGCTCTGAAACATCGCATCCCGTTTGCCCGTTACGACGCTGAAATCGTCCGCATATTTCTTGGAAATCTTTTCAAATTTCTCTTTCTGCTCGTCCGTCAGCAATCCCACCAATTCCGCTTCACGGCCTTTCTGCAATTCCTCAGCCTTCTGGAAGAATTCCTTGGCCCGGTCCCGCGCACCCTCCCAGATCATCTTCATCTGCTCCCGCTGGGCCACAGACAATTTAAGTTCGTCCGACAAAGGCGAATGTTCGCCCGTATCCGTTGGATTTTTTGCGATCGCAGGAGCCCGTGACAACACCACCCCGGCCGCCGCGCCCGCACCCAGGGCGATCACAAACGCCAACAGAAGAACCGTCTTCACTTTGCTCGCCATCATGGGTTCCCTCCAGACAAACGATCGAGCATCCAATCTGCCAGCCGGGCATCCGCCAGCGCCGTGTTCTCGCTGCGCACGGGCTCGGGATCCACTTTCAACGTCATCGCCACCCGTTCCCACGCGGGATTATCAATGACAACCATTTGCTGCGGCGGCACCGTCGTCCCGGTGCCACTCTCCGACCACCACGCCCCGCAAACAATCAGAATCGAAGCGGCCGCCGCCAGCAGCCCGCCTGCAAACCGCAACAGAGAACGTTCCCGCGTGGTCTGATCAATCTCGGCTTCTGCAGCCTTCTGAATCTCCCCCATCTCCTCGTGCGTCAGTTCCTGGCCGGGCATCGCCGCAAACATCGCCGAAATCCCCCGCATCGAAGCCAGCGCCTCCTGGCACACCGGACAGTCGATCAGGTGATCTTCCACCTTGCGGCGAAGCTCAGGGCTCAGCTCACCGTCGTGGTAAGCGCTCATTCGGGATGTCGTTTCACAGGCGTCCATGACAACTCCGCAATCCAACCGCATTCCACCGACATCGCCGCCAAACGTCACGAATAACCGTTGAGCCGCTGCTTCAGGCCCGCACGAGCCCGGTACAAGCGCGACTCTACCGTTCCAATCGGTATTTCCAATACTTCGGCAATTTCCTCGTACGACAAACCCTGCGCTTCCCGCAACAGGATCACCTGCCGATGTTCTTCCGGCAGCCGCTGGATCATCGCCTGCAGGTCGATTCTCTGATCCACCTGCGTCGTTCCAGATTCGACCGCCAGCCGGCCGCTCTGCATTGTAAGCCCTTCGTCCGACGCGTGAATCGACATCGTCTGCCGCCGGCCGCGCTGTTTTCCGCGTATCTTCGCCGCCTGTCGCATGAGGATCCGGGTAATCCATGTCTTCACACTCGAACGTCCGCTAAACGCCCGCGCGCCCTTAAATGCGCCAACCAGCGTCTCTTGAACAATGTCCTCGGCGTCCGCGCGATTGCCGGACCACCACAGTGCCAGCCGAAACAAGTGCTGCGCATGGCGCTCGGCCAGCGAATTAAACGCTTCGCCGTCGCCACCAGCCGTCGATCTCAGCAATTCCAGATCGCTTTCCGGCAAAATACTTCTCCAAACCCGCCCAACGGGCAGGCCTTCTTCTAACGTCCCGGAGGCTGTCGTTTAGCCAAGGCACCATCACGTAAGAATAGTGCCCGCCACATCCCTGTTTCTTCCGACTTTTATGGAAGTTCCCGCCCTTCGCATCGCAAATCCACGGCCGCACTTGTCCTTACCGCAGATTACGCCTCATTTTACGTCGATTCCATGATACGACGATGAGAGAGCCGATTGGCCCTTGTCCCCCAGCCCAACTCCTCATATCACCATTTAAACCAATGACCCCGCAAGAACCGCAGAACGCCAACCAGCCGTCCGACAATCCCCTTCCACTCGCCTATGAGTCCCCGGATCTAAACCGCCCCACCTCTGCCTCCCCAACCGAACCGCAGCTTGAAGCCGCCCACGATCCCTACGCCGCCCTCCGCTACCGTGACTATCGCATCTATTCCCTGGGCTGGATGCTCGCCGTCATCGGCAGCCAGATCAGCGCCGCCGCCCTCGCCTGGGAAATCTACGATCTCACCGGTTCCAAATCGGTCGGCGACGGCGCTCTCGCCCTCGGCACCTTCGCCGGCATCCAGGCCCTCCCCCTCATCTTCCTCGCCCTCCCGGCCGGCGTCATCGCCGACATGTTCGACCGCCGCATCGTCATCGCCGCCAGCGAAATGCTCTCCACCTGCTGTATGGCCGCCCTCATCTTCCTCCCCTACGAACGATCCTCCCTCCCCTGGATCTACCTCACCCTCTTCCTCGCCAGCTCCTTCCTCATCATCGGCCGACCCGCCCGCTCCTCCCTGCTCCCCATGGTTGTCCCGCCCTCCGTCTTCACCAGCGCCGTCACCTGGAACTCCAGCATCTTCCAGGTCGCCTCCATGATCGGCCCCGCCCTCGGCGGCCTGGTCATCGCCGTCAGCCTTGCCCGCTTTCATTCCGTCCGCCTCGCCTACGTCCTCGACGTCTGCTGCGGCTGCGCCTTCGCCACCTCCATGCTCATGCTCAAGCAGGTCCGCGCCAGCCCCAAGCTCACGAGCGATGAGTCGATCATGCACCGGTTGACCGCCGGCATCCGCTTTGTACGCGATACCCGCATCATCTTCGCCACCATGACCCTCGACCTCTTCGCCGTCCTCCTCGGCGGAGCGGTCTATCTCATCCCGCTCTTCTCCAAGGACCACCTCCATGTCGGCGCGGTCGGTTACGGCTGGCTCCGCGCCGCCGAGGCCATCGGCGCACTCGTCATGGCCATCCTCATCGCCCACCGTCCTCCCATGAAACACGCCGGCCGCACCATGCTCCTTGCCGTCGCCGGCTTCGGGGCCGCCACCATCGTCTTCGGCTTCTCCCGCAATTTCGCCATCTCCTTCGCCATGGTCTTCCTCATCGGAGCCTTCGACAACGTCTCTGTCGTCGTGCGCCACACCCTCGTCCAGGTGCTCACCCCCGACCACATGCGCGGCCGCGTCTCCGCCGTAAACAACATCTTCATCGGTG
>JBBRHH010000073.1:0-15460 GCA_038222915.1 Tepidisphaerales bacterium | reverse complement strand
TCAGGGTGAACTTCTCCATCGAGTTTCCTTTCGAAGGCGACGAAGACATGGAGATTGATCACAACGTCTGCCACGGCACGATCTCCATCCCCAAATACGCGGGCGGCGCGGTTCCCAAAAGCGGCAGCACCTTTCACTTTCATCACAACTGGATGCTGGACGGCTACTCGTTCGAGTTTGTCCGCAACGGCGTCGAGATCGACCACAACCTCTTCGATTTCGATGTGACCAGGGACGGTTCAAACCTCATTTCAAGCTTTGGCAACGCTGCGGCGAAAGGCCCGGCCAGTTTTCATAACAACCTTGTTAACAACCCCGGCCGTGGAGTCATCTGGATCAATGAGATTTTCAATCACATGGAGGTCCGCAACAACCACATCATTACCCGCACCACACCGACCCCGCGCAAGGAGGGGCTGTTCGGCTTCAATCCCGGTTGCGATTTCAAGACAATTAGCATCCGGGACAACATCATCGAGTGCCAGGGCCAGGCTCGGCCGCTGCTCCGCTGCAAAGAGAGCTACGGCGCAGTGATCCAAAACAATCAACTCACTAATGTTTCCGACACCGACCATTACGACAACGCACGGACAAATATCCGTGCCGGGCTCGAAGAGGCGCTGAAGTTCGAGTGTGGTGTTCACGGCGAATTCACCGTCGACGGTTGGGAGACTCGTCCGTCGACAAAGTAGTGAACTGGTAACACACCGCCGAAAAAGACAACGGCAGTGTAAACTCTCCGCCTACAAAGAGTCTGCAATTGTTCCAAGATGGAACGGTTGTTCGGCCTGTCAGCCGCCCCCATCAAAGTTTCTCGGTCAATCGGTTGCAATGAGAGAATCGTCGGTGAGCCGATCGGTGAGAGTCAGTTTCGTGAATACGTGTTGTCCGAAGAACAACCAGAGAACGCCGCTGGCATACCGCTGCGTCACATCAAACCCCAGTACGCCATGATAAAAATCAATCGCCCGCTGCAGGTCCGCCACCTTCAGATGAACGTGGCCGATGCGCGCCCGCGTGGATTGGATTTAAAATGGATTTGCACATAGGCATGCGCCTTCGAAACTTCAGCTCGCACCACATCCAAGCCAGTGCGCTTATTCCGATCGAAAAGCCGGCTCCCCATCCGGTGCGCAGGGCGAAGGTCCGTTCGCGATACTTCCCCAGATTCCCACCGCGCAGAGAACACACCCAGCCAGAAAGGTCAAGCCCGCGGTGAAGAGCCCTGGAAATATCGACTGCCCGCCGATGGCGATGTGTCCAAAGCTACGGTTGACCGTTTCAGGTACAGCTAGTGCAACCATCGCGTCAGATCGAACTGCTCTCAGCTCGACCGCCACGCTCGCGAGAATACAGACCGTTCCACACACAATCAGTGTCAGGCAGATACCGAAGCAAGGCCGCGCCTGTCGGGTGGAAAATCGTTCGATGACCGCCATCGCCAGCCGCATCAGTGGCTTCGTTCCAGTGATAACCAGACCGAGCGCAATCAGGCCGCCGAAGACACGCACCATAACCGGTCCTGCATCGTCGGCTGGAAAACCGGCAGTCATCCGATAAGGATCTGTCACCAGGAACCCGACCGCCAGCGCTCCCATGATGATCAGCATCCAGGATGGACCTTGACGCCGGGCGGGCATCGGCGTCGCATAACTCAATTGCGATGGACTGGATGGGCTCGTCGTCATCTGCGGACTCCAAAAGAACTCAAGGGCACGCCATCGGGCCGGTACGGTTGCGAATACGACCTTCCCGCGTATTCTAACTTAATCTTGCGGAGCGGCCTTCGCCACCACAATTCCACACGCTCCGAAAGGAATGAAACGCCATGTCACTGAAAGTCGTCTCAGCATTGTCGTCGATCCTCCTGATCGCATTCCTCACACCCGCCCTTCGCGCCGATGAACTGGACGATCTGTGTGGAACGTATCATCGCCCGCCCGTCGAGAATGACTGGCACACGGGAACAATCTCGCGCAAGGCTGGCGCTGACGGCAAGCTGGAGTGGCGCAACAAGGCCGGTGTCACCTGGACGCTTATTCCCGATTTGAAGACCCTCGTCCTGCACACTGACAAGACGTTTACGTACTTCGACGATGCGTCCAGGCGCGATCTGGCGATTTTGTACCGCGGCGGAAAGCCAGTCGGGTTTCGCATGGGTGAAGAAAGCTATCTGCGCGAAGGCGTGAAGATTCTGGCGCAGACCGGCTATGGGCTGCATGGATATGTGACGGTCGGCGTCGAGCCACCGCCGAAGGAATTTGCCAACGGCTTCGGCTTTTACAGCACGGCCTTCCAACTCCTCGACAAACCAATCGGCGACTTTCAGGCTGGGCTCGCGGGCACGTGGATCATTCCCGAAAACTCCGACTTCAAAAAGCCGCTTTGCCCGCCGGGCACGTATGCGCGCGACCATTGGCCCGAGCGCGGGCCGACGTACTCCGAAGTGTTCCAGACCATTGAGGGGAGTTTGGGATTCTGGGGCTCGACGCAGTTTGGATCGACTGCCCCGAAGTATCGGATGAACGGCACGACCGATGGATATTCGCACGAGATTTCTTCGCCCGGCTGGGGGTTTGGCGTTGTCGAGCCGGCCTCTCCTGAAACACTTTCCATCGCTCAGTTGAGCAACCGACTGATTGTGCCGCCCGACGGTATTACGTTTGACGGCAAGACGAAACACGAGCTGATGGGCATCGCCTGGATGGCACTGCCGCTCCTCCCGGCCGAGCAGGACCACGGCATCAGCACCGGTGATCAAAGCTGGACCTTCTTCGCCAACGCAGCCAACTTTTCCGGGCCGGTTGCGTTTTGGATTCCCGAGGCGTGGAGCCGGTTGTCGAGGAACTACAAGGAGATCAACGGGCGGGGTCTTGATGCGCGGCCGGGCTCGATTGGATCGGTGGGCATGGAGATCGCCGGCATGCCATGCTTCGAGGCACGCGATAAAAAGGGCGTGCTCTACCGGCGCATTCCGCGTCTCAACTTCCCCGCCAACCAGCGCGGGCAGACCGTGCTGACCCAGGACATCGCGGCCTATTCCAAGCTGGCACTCTTCGACCGCGTCAACAAGTTTCATCAGAACGGACGGCTCGCCGCCGGCGAGTTCGACGCACATGGTGTCTTCTTCAACAAGCTCAGAATCGACAAGGCGGCCTTCGACCAAAGCAAGGACAACACCCCGATCACCGGTATCGATTCCTTCGTCGAAGAAAAACTCTTCGGCCAAAGCCCGTCCCTCGCCTACGGCCTCAAATGGAGCGATGCGGGCACCCCAGGCCACTTCCCCGAATACTTCAAGGAGGTCAAAGGAAAGCTCACCGCCATCCCGGCGACAGAAGTTCCGCAAGAACTTGGTTTGGCCGAGCAGGAGTTCGACCCGCCCGCCACGCCGCGGCCATACACATCACCCGAAGACGCAAAGAGCGTCTGGAAAGCGCCGGGACCAAAGGCCGGGCCGTTCGAGGCAACGCTTTCCGACGGATCGCAGATCACCTACGCGTGGTATCGCTTCATCGATCAGCCGACGATTGTTGCACAGCAATGGAAGCCGGAAAAACGAGATCAGTTGCAGAAGCTCGTCGAACTCATGCACAAGGAGTGGCCAATCGACGGAAAATACATGGCCGCGCCGTCGAGCGGATCGCTTGTAAAGATTGATCCGGCGCTGGTGGTGAATCCACCGGCCGGATTGGAAGTGGGATACGTGCCGATCGTCACGCGCCAGGCCGTGGCCGGGGCGGATGCATCCGGGCCATCAAAAGACGCGACCAAACCCCGACGGCGACCGCGAGCCGCGAAGGCCGAACAATAAGCATGACCCAGGCGAGATTGATGACTCAGTTGCATGACGCGCGTATTGTGGGCCGCATCCGACTACTAACGAGAAGGACTCCGCGGTGCCTCAATCGCCTGGTGTCATGGTACATTCCCCATAGCTCTCAAACAGTATGTTCGGATTCAACTTCCAAGTCGGCGCACTCCTCTGGGCTCTGCCCCTCGCCAGCGTCCCCATTCTTCTCCATCTCCTCTTCCGCCGAAAATCCCCCATCGTCTACTTCAGCACCCTCCGCTTCATCAAGACCAGCCTCCAGCACACGGCCGCCCGTCGCCGCGTGCAGAAGTGGGTTCTGCTCTCCATTCGCATGCTCCTCCTCGCCCTGATGATCATCGCCCTCGCCCAGCCTTTTAAACTCTGGGCCAGCAACTGGGGCGGCGGGTCGGGTGGCGGTCATGGCCGCTCCGGTATCGCCGCCATCGTCATCGATACCAGCTACTCCATGCAGCTCGAAGGCCAGCAGATCAAGCTACTGGACAAGGCCGAGTCGATTGTGCAGGACCTTCTGCGCGGAACCGGCTCCGAACGGCCCAACGGCCCTCCGAGCCTGAAGGAAGCGAAGATCGCCATCTTCAAAAGCAACCCAGCCCCCGACAACAAACCCGAGTCCTTTCAGCCCGCGGCCGATCTGCTTTCGCAGTGGACGCCACTTCAACCCGAGCCCTCGCCGCTGCCACTCGCCCAGCGCGTCAGCGCCGCCATCGATCTTCTGGCCCGTTCCAAGGCCGATCAGAAGATGCTGATCGTCATCTCCGATACGCAGTCGCGCGAGTTCATCCGCCCCATCCAGCAGTGGGACGCGGCCGATCCGCAGAAAGGCCCCCTCCGCACCGTCTTCTTCGATCTCCATCCAGACAAAGCCGACTCCGCTGGGATTACTTCCCTGAAGATGGATCCCGAGCAACCCATCCCCGGTGTCGGCAGCCAGGCCGTCGTCGAAGTCGCCGGCCGAGCCGGTGATGCGAACAAAGTCGTCACCCTGAAGATCACGACGCTCGCGGGAAAAGATCTCGTCAACAAGCCGCCCACCTCCCTCGCCTTCGGAAGCAACGGAAAGGCGCAGGTGCGAATCGACGTCAAGGAAGGCCTCCCCTCCCCCACCGACGCGAGCGGCAAGCCCGAACGGTTCCTCCTGGTGCACGCCGAGCTCCCCAAGGACCAAATGCACTGGGACGACGCCCGCGACCTCCTCGTCGAACTTCCCCCGCGCCAGTCCGTCACGGCCATTGATTCCGCCCAGCAACCCACCGCCGCCCGCATGCTCCGTCTCTCCCTCGACCCCTGGGAAGGTAAAGACGCGGCCTGGCCTTTGGTCGTGAAATCCGCCGGCGATTTTTCCGGCGATGAGCACGTCGCCATCCTCATGCTCACAAGTTGGCCCGACGAGAACCGCGCTTTGCGGCTGGCCGATTTCGCGCGGGCCGGCAACACGCTCGTCCTTTTCATCCAGCCCGGCCTCGAACAATCCTGGGCCAAGCTCCCCGAACGCCAAAAGATTTTGATCCAGTCCATCCTCCCCGCCGCCCCCATGACCAACGATTCGCCCAGCGGCGATCACCGCGCCTCGCCCGCCGCCGATGATCTGCTAATGCAGGGACTCAACGATAAATCGATGCGAATCAACGACATCACCGTCCGCCGATTCGTTCCGTTCAATCGCCCCACCGATTCCACGGTCACCACGCTCCTGAGCCTTTCGCCCGCGATCCCGATTCAAGGCAGCCGCACCTACAGCCTCCTCTCGCGGCGCACCATCGGCGGCGGAACCATCTTCGTCTGGTCGACCATCCCCGACGCTCGTCTCGCAACGCACCCGGTCTTCCTCCCGCTGATGGTCCGCATGAGCCTCCGCGCCAGCCAGGGCGATGCACAGAACCTCGACCTCGGCCAGCCTCTCACCCTCCGCGCAAAAAGCTCCGCCTCCGTCGCTGGCGTGCAGGTCGTCTCGCCCGACGGTTCCACCCACGAATTCCAGCCCAACGCAACCGGCGCAGGCAACCCATTCCGCTGGGACGAAAAATCCAACCGCCTCCTCTTCACCGACACCACCGCCCCGGGCCTCTACTACTGGCGCAGATCCGGCAGCACCTCTCCCCTCGCCGTAGCCAACGTGCAACTCCCCGCAGGCGAGGCCGAGCTCGAATACAAACCCGCGGAGCTGATATTAAAACCCGGCCCCGACACCATAATCGCCCGCAGCTACGAAGAGTTCGCATTGGGCGTGAGCCAGGTCCAGGCCCCAAATCCAAAGTGGTCGGGATTGATCGCACTGATGCTCCTGCTCCTCTGCTTCGAGGCATTGCTCGGCAGCGTCTCGACCATCTGGAAACCCGCCTCGTGGCGATCGTTCGTCCCGAAAATGGGTGCGCCTCAATCCACCTGAACCGGTTTCGGCATTTTTGATATCAACTCTTTCGCCAGCGGATCTTTCGCAGCGATCCACTGCACATGCCCGTCCGCATACAGCACGTTCATCCCATCCCCGGTGAAAATCGTCGATGACTGCCTGCGTCGTCGCACCCGCCGCCGCTGTCTCGACGGAGCACGGACAAATCAAATTCCCCGGCGAGAGGTCGACTGCAAAGAGGTCAGACAGTTCGTTCGGATACCGCCCATCATGGTCGGCCACGTAAAAGCTGACCGAAACGCCAATCTGCCGCAGGTTCGCTCCGCATTTGATTCTCTGGGCGCGCTCACGTGGAGCCCCCAGCCTGGGAAGCAGGAAGGCAAAACCTCCAAGCACCACCAATACCGTGACAAGTATCCCCAGAAGCCACTGCCGCAACCTACTGCGCGGCGGCAACGACCGCCGGCCATACCCAATCGTTCCCACAAACTCATCCTGCGACAAGGGCGACCTCCTCTTGCGAAGAAGTCGCCCAGTCCACATTCAACATTACGCCCAAAACCCAGCCTTAAGCCGGATTCTCAGCCAGCATCTTCTTGATGAACTTAAACCCTTCCGAATAGACTGCATGCTCGCTCGGAAAGAACGCCCGCCAGACGCGCGTCGCCGCCGCCAGATCCGGCAGCCGCTGGCCAAATGATTCAATCGTCAGCCAGTTGTTGTACTTGATCTTCCGCAGCGCCTTGAAAATCGCGGTCCACGGCAGGTGGCCGCTCCCGGGCACGCCCCGGTTGTTCTCGCTGATGTGGAAATGCACGATATGCCGGCCATGGTTCACGATCGCCGCCGCAATGTCCGGCTCTTCGATGTTCGCATGAAACGGATCAAACAGCGTCCCCACAAACGGGCTCTTCGCAGCCTCGGCAATCTCGTCAGCCTGCTGCGCAGTCGTGATGCAATACGCCTCAAACCGGTTGAGCTGCTCCACCGCCAGCTTCACCTTGTTCTTCGCCCCGTGCTCGCCCGCCAGGTGCAGCACGTCCGCAAGCCGTTTGACCTCATCCGCCGTCGGACCCGCTCCGGTAAACACGCCCAGCGGCGACTGCAGCGGCCCCGCCAGCACATCGCCCCCCAGAGCCGCAGTCTTATCAATGCAATCCTTCAACCGATCCACGGCCTTTGCCCGAATAGCCGCATCCGCATCCACCGGACTCGAATCGGGATTCATGACAGTAACGCTCGTCGCTCCAAGTCCAAGTGACTGCAAATGCTTCCCCACCTTCTGGTAATGCGCCAGATCCCCCTCAAACAGCGGCACCTCCACACCATCGAATCCTGTCTTCTTCAGATCATCGATGATTGGGTATTGCGCCTCGGTCACATGGGCAGTCCACAGCAGCAGGTTCATTCCGATTCTCATTGGTTCTCCTTGAATTCCAGTCCAAATCGTCAACAGCGAAGTGCGGGGTTATAGCATGACCTGCGTGCCGGTTGTAGGGAGCAAGGTGGATCGGAGCGGATATTCCATTTTCGCGTAATTCTTCTGTGACCTTGTCTTATGACGGTTTCAACCCATGCCGCGATCTACCCGACCGGTATGTTGACCCATGCAATCTAACCTCCGGACAATATCTTCCCCCGCTTCACGTTATAATCCTGGCGACCGGACATTAAGCACCATGGCATTGCGCATCGCAGACCACCCGGCCCCGGCCGCCGAGACCGATGAAACGCTCATCCAGCGTCTAAGGTCTAATGCGCTCGGCAGCGCGCAGGCCGGTGAAGAACTGGTCCGGCGTTATTATCAGCCGCTGATTCGGTACTTGCAGCGGTTGGCCGGGAATGAAAACCTTGCCGAAGAGCTCCACCAGCAAACGTGGCTCAGCGTTCTGGAGCACCTCGGCAAGTTCGATCCGGCCGCTGGTGCCGGCGGCTTCAAGGCGTGGCTCTTCCGCATCGCCACCAACAAGGCCAACGACCATTGGCGGTCGGCTGGCCGGGAGAAGGTGGCCAAGGAAGGTCTGAAGCTGATCACCGAAGAAGAAGCGCCGAACGCCGGGGCACGCGGCGAGAACGCCGAAGAGCAGGAAAAGCTGAAACGGGCCATTGATCGGTTGCCAGAGGCCCAAAAGGAAGTGTTGCTACTGCGGTACTATGGTAATATGAAGTTCGTAGACATCGCCAGATTGCTCGATTGCCCGTTGAACACCGCGCTGGGCCGGATGCACAAGGCCATGTTAAAGCTGAAGCAGTTGATGGAAGAACAATAAGTCCAAACGCTTCGGGGAGTTGGTTATGAACGACCTGTTGAACAAATACGAGACCCGTGAAGCCGTCCTGCTTATGTTCGTTGCCGACGAGCTGAGCCCGGACGAAAACGCGCGCGTCACCGAATTGCTCGCCACCCAGCCGGCCCTCCGGGCTGAGCTCGATCAGCTCCAGGGCCTCGACGCGTCCTTTGTCAGCATGATTGCGGGCGACGTGTCGATTCCTGCGCCAGGTGAAGATGCCGCGATCCGAAACGTCATGCGCGAACTGCGCCGCCGACAGCTACAGCCCGCCGCGGCCACGCCGTCCAAACGTCTCCCCTACTGGGCCTACCCTGTCTCTGCCGCTGCCGCCGTCCTCCTCGGCTTCCTCGCCTGGTGGGGCAATCAGCCCGCCCACGTCGATCCCGGAGCTGGCCCGCTCGCAAAAGTAGTGGCCCCTGTCGACACCACCCCCAACCCAACCGAGTTGGCCAAGGCCGCCGATCAATTGCCCGCATCCCTGGCCGACCTCGACGCCCCGAGCGACGGCCCGCTTGCTTCCGTTGTCGATAAACAGTTCAACGACCTCAACGCCGACAACAACGACTTCGCCTTCCCCGCGCCTTGAGAGACGAATTCACATGCGTAACAAGGTAATCGCCATCCTCCTGCTCGCCGCCGCGCCGCTCATGGCGGCCGACAAGCCCGCCACTCAGCCGCACGATCCACCGCATCGCGGGCCGGGCGATCATCGTCCCGATCGGGACTTCTCCAAGCTTCAAGGAAATTTCACCCCTGAAGAATACGACAAGGCCGCGAAGTTCTTTCAGCAGACCTCCCCTATCCGCACGGCCGATCTCCAGCAGAAAAAGCTCTGGGACAGCCCGGCTATGAAGCACCTGATCGTCAACCGCTGGCGCAACCTCGAATGGCTGAACAAGGAAGACCACGAGCTCTACCAGAACAAGCTCCAGCAGATGACCGAGGAAGATCGCGCCTTCGGCATTGTGAACACCATGCCCAAAGGCGAACCGAAGGACGAAGTGCGCACCGAGCTCAAAGACCACATCCGCGAGCTGGTCGACCTCAGCATCGCCGAACGCAAGATCAAGATCGAGAAAATCAAACAGACCCTTCAGGCCGAGCAAAAGCGGCTCGACGTGGAAACAGAACGACTTCAGAAGGACCAGGAAAATCGCGACCAGACGGTCGCCACCTTCCTTGAGAAGACACTGACCGATCGCAACCTCGACTGGCTTCGCGGCATCTCCGGCCCCCGCCGACCGGGTGGGCATGAATGGCCCAGCACTGCCCCCGCCCCCACCAGCGCCATCGGCGCTCCCTGATGAACGAGGTCGCGCATGACCCGTTACCGCCTGATCGCCCTCGCCGCCGGAATTCTGACCGGCTTCATCGTCCTTTCCTACTTCCAGCGAACGCGCGACCGCCACGAGATGGTTGGCTTCACCTCCTCCATCGACAACCCTAATCCCACCGTAATGACCTTGATCCGCGGCGGGACCTTCTCCATGGGCAGCACGGATTCCGACGCCCGTCCCGACGAAGGCCCGATCCACCACGTGAGGCTCGACAGTTTCTGGATCGACCAGACACCGGTCACCAACGCGCAATTTCACGAATTCATCAAGGCCACCCGCTACATCACAACCGCCGAGCGCAAGCCCGATTGGAACGAGTTGAAGAAGCAACTCCCCGAGGCCACGCCAAAGCCGTCGGAAGAAAAGCTCGTCGCCGCCTCCATGGTTTTCCATCCTACGGCCGAGCCTGTCACACTGGACGATCCGTCAAAATGGTGGACATGGACGCCCGGCGCGAACTGGCAACACCCCGAAGGCCCCGACTCCAACATCAGCGCACGAGCCGATTTCCCCGTCGTCCAGGTCTCCTGGGAAGATGCCAACGCCTACGCCAAATGGGCCGGCAAGCGCCTTCCCACCGAGGCCGAATACGAATACGCCGCGCGGGGCGGCCTCCGATCAAAACGCTTCGCGTGGGGCGACGAAGACCCGTCCAATGAATGCACCCACTGCAACATATGGCGCGGCCACTTTCCCGACAATAACACCGCCAAGGCCGGCCCCGGCGCTACCAACGTCTACAGCTTCCCGCCCAATCCCTTTGGCCTCTACGACATGGCCGGCAACGTCTGGGAATGGTGCAGCGACTGGTACCGACCCGACACCTATACAACCGACCAGTCCAAAGGCATCGTCCAAAACCCGACCGGCCCTTCCAGCAGCCACGACCCCGACGAACCCTATGCGCAAAAGCGCGTCACCCGCGGCGGATCGTTCCTCTGCAACGCCGCCTACTGCTCCAGCTACCGCGTCGCCGCACGCATGAAATCCACCCCCGACACCAGCAGCAACCACATCGGCTTCCGCTGCGCCAAAAGCGCTAAACGTTAAATCGCATTCATGGCGCGACCGTAGCGGCAACACCCGCTTCTACCTACAATCCGCCGCTCTTACGCCTGGAGCACTCATGGTCATCAAAGACAACGAAGTGGTCGATGTGCCAACGCCCATCAACCCGATGCGCACCAACATCTTCCGCCCCGCCGCCGCAGGAAAATATCCGGGCGTTCTCCTCTACTCCGAAATTTTCCAGGTCACCGGTCCCATCCGACGCACCGCCGCATGGCTTGCCGGCCACGGCTTTCTCGTCGCCGTTCCCGAGATCTATCACGAGTTCGAATCGGCCGGCACCGTCCTCGCCTACGATCAGGCCGGCGCGGATCGCGGCAATGTCCTCAAGACCACCAAGGAACTTTCCGGCTACGACGCGGACTCCAAAGCCTGCCTCGACATGCTCCGCGCCCGCCCGGACTGCACCGGCAAGCTCGGCGTCATCGGCATCTGCATCGGCGGCCATCTGGCGTTCCGCGCCGCCATGAATCCCGGCGTCCTCGCCGGCGTCTGCTTATACGCCACCGACATCCACAAGCGCGGCCTCGGCAAAGGCATGAACGACAACACCCTCGACCGCATGCCCGAAGTCAAAGCCGAAATGCTCATGATCTGGGGCCGCCAGGACCCGCACGTCCCGCGCGAAGGCCGGGCTCTCGTCTACAACGCGATGACCGACGCCAACATCCATTTTACATGGCATGAGTTCAACGCTGCCCACGCCTTCACGCGCGACGAAGGCCCGCGTTACGATCCGGCCGCCGCCGAGATCTGCCACGGGCTGACCCTCGAAATTTTCCGCCGCAAACTCGGCGAAGGCGACGTGTCCACAATTGCCGGCGGCTCCGCCAATACACGGCACTGACGCTCCAACGCATGCATCCCATCCAGTTCCAAGCCCCGCCGAGCCGAATCCTGATCATCAAGCCCAGCGCCCTGGGCGACGTCGTCCACGGCCTGCCCGTCCTCGTCCGCCTTCGCAAAAAATGGCCCAACGCCAAAATCAGTTGGCTCGTCGCCCCCGCCTTCGCCGGCCTATTGGAAAATCATCCGCTCCTCGACGAAGTCATCCGCTTCGACCGCCATGACTACGGCGTCGCCTGGCGAAGCCCCGCCGCCCTCCTCCGGCTCTGGCGTTTCATTCGCGACCTTCGCGGCCATAAGTTCGATCTGGTCATCGACCTCCAGGGCCTCTTCCGCAGCGGCTGGCTCGCCAAAAGATCCAAAGCGCCCCTGCGCGTCGGCTTCGCCAAAACCCGCGAGCTCGCCTGGATATTTTACACGCATCGCGTCCCCGTCGATTTCGCCAACGACCACGCCGTGACCCGCAACCTCGCCATCGCCACCGCCCTGGGCTGCGACGAAGGCGATGTCGAATTCCCGCTTGTCAGCGAAGAAGCTGTTCCGGAATCGATCCCGCTGGCAACCCGCTACGCCGTCATTCTCCCCGGCACCAACTGGGCCACGAAGCGCTGGCCGGTCGAACACTTCGCCTCGCTGGTTGAGCCGCTGCGAACGCGATTCAATCTAAAGGTCGTCGTTGCCGGCGGCCCAGGTGACGTCGCCCTCGCCAGCCAGATCCCGGCCGACTACAACCTTGCCGGCAAGACCTCCCTCAAGCAGCTCGTCGCGCTCCTGAACGGCGCGGCGATCGTGATCGCCAACGACAGCGGCCCGATGCACATCGCGGCGGCCTTGAATCGCCCGCTGGTTGCCCTCTTTGGCCCCACCAACCCCACGCGCACCGGACCCTACGCCCGCGAAGACACCGTCATTCGCCTCGCTATTGAATGCAGCCCCTGTTACTCGCGAACGTGCTCGCACCAAAGCTGCCTGCGTTGGCTCGCGCCAGAGCAGGTTCTCAAAGCCGCCCAACGACAACTACAATCCAACGCAGGCGGCAACGCTCCGGTATCATCAGAAACGGTTCTCATTCCACTAACCATCAATCGCTCGCAATGAAAAACAAATCAACCACGCTCCTCATGCTTTCCCTTCTCCTCTCACCTTCACAAGTCACCCGCGCCGCCGACGAAGTGGCGACACCCCAGGCGCCCATCGTCTTCACGCTTGAACCGTTTATTGAAGAACACACCCTCGCGGGCGCGGTCACCCTCGTCGCCAACAAGGACAAGATTCTCGACGTTGGTGCCATCGGCTATTCGGACATTGCCGCCAAGAAGCCCATGAAGGTCGACGATCTTTTCTGGATCGCTTCCATGTCCAAGCCCATGACGGCCACCGCCCTCATGATGCTTGTCGACGAAGGCAAGGTAAACGTCGAAGATCCAGTCGAAAAATACCTGCCCGAATTCCGCGGCCAGATGCTCATCGCCGAACAGGACAAGGATCATGTCCTCCTTAAACATCCGTCCCACCCCATCAAGGTCCACGAAGTTCTCTCCCACACCAGCGGCCTTCCCTTCAGCTCGCGCATCGAAAATCAGATTGACACCCGCCCCCTCCGCGAGGCCGTCGTCAGCTACGCCATGACGCCGCTCAAGACCGACCCCGGCACCCACTACGATTACAGCAACGCCGGCATCAACACCGCCGGCCGGATCATCGAAGTTGTCAGCGGTATGCCTTACGAACAATTCATGCAGGAGCGCCTTTTCAAGCCGCTGGGCATGAAGGACACCGTCTTCATCCTGAGCGACGAACAACTCACGCGCCTCGCCAAATCCTACAAAGCCGACGCCGCCAAGACCGGCCTGGAAGAGACGAACGTCAATCAATTGATCTATCCGCTGACCGACGGAAAGAAGCGCTACCCCTGCCCCGCCGGCGGCCTCTTCTCCACCGCCGCCGACTGCGCCGCTTTCGGCCGGATGATCCTCAATGACGGAACGCTCGACGGCAAAAAATATCTCTCGCCCGCCGCCATCCAGCAGATGACCTCCACCCAGACCGGCAAGATTATCGACAAGGAACACGGCGAAGGCGGCTACGGATTCGGCTTTTCCACGACCCATGCCGCCCACGGCGAACCCGGCCCCGACACCCTCACCGCCTGCGGCCATGGCGGCGCATATGCCACCGATCTCCAGATAGATCCCGAGCACAAACTTGTCTTCGTCTTCATGGTGCAAAGCGCCGGCTATCCCAACAAGGACGGCGGCAGTATCAACCCCACGTTCCGCAAGGCCGCCCTCGCTCAGTTCGGCAAGTAGACATCATGCCAACGCCACCCCAACCGCTCCGCGCCAACCTGCGCTCCCAATGGCTGTTGTCCGACAACATCACCTTCCTCAACCACGGATCCTTCGGGGCGGTTCCGCGCGTCGTATTTGAGGAACAAACCAACTGGCGACGCCGCATCGAGGCCGACCCGATTGAACTGCTCGGCCGACGCAGCGAAGAGCTCATCCGCACCGCCAAACTCTCCATCGGCGCATTTCTTGGCATGCGCGAACCAGACTTCGGCCTCGTCACCAACGCCACCGGAGGCGTCAACGCCGTCCTCCACTCCCTCACGCTCCGGCCCGGCGACGAACTCCTCACCACCACCCACGTCTACAACGCCGTCCGCCAGTCCATGCGCCTTCTCGCCCAGCGCTCCGGCGCATCCATCAACGAGATTGACCTCCAACTCCCCATCCAATCCGCTGAAGAAATCGCCAGCGCCGTCCTCGACGCCATCTCCCCGCGCACGCGCCTGGTCATGATCGATCACATCACCTCCCCATCGGCGCTTGTCTTCCCCGTCGAACAAATCATCGCTGGCTGCAAAGCCCGCGGCGTAGAGATTCTCGTCGACGGCGCACACGCCCCCGGCATGCTCCCGCTCAACATCGAGGAACTCCAGCCGACCTACTACGCCGGCAACCTCCACAAATGGACCTGCGCACCCAAGGGCAGCGCCTTCCTCTGGGTCCACCCCGATCGTCAATCCAACGTCCACCCCCTCATCATCAGCCACAACTTCAAGGAACCCCTCGCCAGAGAGTTCGCGTGGCAGGGCACAAGAGACATCAGCGCCTGGCTCTCCATCCCCAAGGCCATCGAGTTCATGTCGACGCTGGGCTGGGACAACGTCATGGCCCACAACCACAACCTGGCCACCTGGGCACAGTCCATGCTCTGCGATGCCTGGAACGTAAACCCCATCAGCCCCCTCGAAGGCCAACTCCTGGGCTCCATGGCCACCATCCCACTGCCCGGCGCACTCCAGGCGATGACCGAACCCCAATGCCGCGATTTCCAGCAGGACCTCTACACCAATCACAAGATCGAAGTCCCCCTCCTCCGCCTCGGCAATCGCCAATACACCCGCCCCTGCTGCCAGGTCTACAACACCCCGTCCGAGTACGAACACCTCGCCAAAACAATCAAAACCATCGCAAAACAGGGCCTCTCGACACCACCCAATTCCCCCGTATAATCAAGCCGCAAAACTCGCCCAGGTGGCGGAATTGGCAGACGCACTACTTTGAGGTGGTAGCGAGGCAACTCGTGCAGGTTCAAGTCCTGTCCTGGGCACATGAAGATAGCTGAGGAACCGCGTTACCCGCATTTTTATGCGGAAAACGCGGTTCTTTGGTTTCTACTTGCGCTAACTGCGCGTACTCGTGGGATGAAAGTGCAGCGCTTTTTG
>JBBRHH010000072.1:0-15725 GCA_038222915.1 Tepidisphaerales bacterium | reverse complement strand
CCGATGTAGTTGAAGGTCACCATATTTTCGGAACTGGCGTTGCCGATGAGGTGAACGCCGTTGCCGCTGTTGCCGGCGATTGTATTGCGGGAAACGACGTTCTCCTGCGACTGAACGAGGATCCCGTCAAGCGTGTTGGCGAGCGCCGCGGTGCGGGCGGCGTTGAGGCCGACGATATTGTCGCTGATGGTTGCGCCGGTGGGCTTGTCGTCGGAGACGGTGTCGGTGAGCTTGATCCCATAGCCTATATTTCCCGAAACAAGGTTGGAAAAAGTCTGGCCGGTGATGAGCGTGATGCCGACGGTGTCGCTGTATGGGTTGGTAATGACAATGCCCGAAGCCTTGTTTCCGAGTGCCGCGGTTCCGGCCGCATTGGTCCCGACGTAATTGCCGGCGATCTGATTGCCGCCGCCATTGTTGTTGATCTGATCGATCAGCTCGATGCCCGCGCCGGTGTTGGCCGAAATAACGTTCACCTCGGTGGCGGCGGCGCAACCAATGACCGCATTTTTGGCGAGGTTCAAATAGATGCCGTCCAAGCCGTTGCCGCGGGCGATGGCTCCGGTTGAGTCGGTGCCGATGTAGCAGCCTTCAATGGTGGTGCCGGTGGTGCTGTCGGCCTCGATTCCATGGCCGGTGAAACGATTGATGACGAGGGCTTCGATGGTCACGTTGTTGGCGGTGATAGTCAGGCCGTTGATGCCGGCACCGGCACCGGTTCCATTTAGTTCGATGAGGGGTTTGGAGGTGTACCCGCCCTCAGTCGTTCCATCGATGGTCAGATCGTCTGTAATCGTCGGCAGCGCTGACGCGGGCTGGAGTGTCTGGACGCCGCTGGCGGCGATGGCGAAATCGATTTCGTCGAGGCCGGGGTTGGCGTTGGCCTGGGTGATGGCATCGCGGAGGGAACCGCTGTTTTCGGTGGCGCTGTCTCCGTTGTTGGTCACCGTAAAGATGGTGAAGAGGATCCGGTCTTCGAGGGGTTGCAGGACATGGGCGATGGAGGCCCGGATTTTTTGCGAGCGAACGGCGCGGCTGCGCCGGAATGGGTTGAGCATGATCCTCTCCTGTTTCAGAATCGATGACGAATACCCTCCGGAACAAATTTCCCTCCGGAGGTCGGCCGCTAAGGTAACGGTGTCGTCGTCTGGCTGCAATGAAATTGCATTAAACAACCCGGTTTGGCCGGTGGTTCAGGCGGAGGATGGGTTGGTTTGTGATGGTTAAAGGGACAAAATAAGGGTTGGATACGCATTAACGCGTAATTATGCAGGGGCAATTGATCAGAGGATGATGCCTTTGACGATTTCTCCGCTGACGTCGGTGATGCGGCGCTGGATGCCGTTGTGATAGAAGGTGAGACGTTTGTGATCGACGCCGAGGAGGCGGAGGACGGTGGCGTGGAAATCGTGCCAGCCGACGCGGTTTTCGGCGGCTTTCCAGCCGATTTCGTCGGATTGGCCGTAGGCGTAGCCCGCTTTTACGCCCGCGCCGGCGAGCCAGACGGAGAAGCCGTATTGGTTGTGGTCACGGCCAGCGCCGACGGCGTTGGCCTCGGCCTGCGTGAAGGGGGTTCGGCCAAATTCGGTGGTGAAGAGGACGAGGGTGTCGTCGAGCATTCCGGTGCGGCGGAGATCTTTTAAGAGCGCGGCGATGGGTTGATCGATGCGTTTGGCTTCCTGGCCGTGGTTCTGCTTCATGTCTTCGTGGCCGTCCCAGTTGATGCGCGGGGAGCCGAGTGCGCCGCCTGAGAAGAGCTCGACGAAACGGACGCCGCGCTGGAGGAGGCGGCGGGAGAGGAGGCAGGCGCGGCCGAAATCGTTGGTTTCGCGTTGGCCAATGCCGTACATCTCGCGGGTGGCTTCGGGTTCGCTGTCGAGGCTGGTGACTTCGGGGACGGCGAGCTGCATCTGGGCGGCGAGTTCGTAGCTGCGGAGGCGGGCGGCGAGGAGATCCTCGCCGCCGTGGGATTCGAGGTGGCGGCGGTTCATGCGCTGGAGGAGCGCCTGGCTGTCGGCCTCGGTGGCGGGCGCGATGGGGCGGGCGGGGTGGAGATCGTCGATGGCGGTGCCGGTGGCGCGCATGACGACGCCCTGGTGGCGGGCGGGGAGGAAGCCGTTGCTCCAGTTGATGGAGCCGCCGGGCGGCAACTGGCGGGCGTCGGGGATGACGACGAAGGCGGGGAGGTCGTCGGATTCACTGCCGAGGCCGTAGCTGAGCCATGCACCCATGGTGGGGAAGCCGTTCAGGCGGAAACCGGTGTTTTGCTGGAAGGTGGCGGGGGTGTGGTTGGAGGTTTCGGCGAACATGGAGCGGACGAGGCAGAGTTCGTCAGCGACTTCGCCTAGGTGGGGGAAGAGGTCGGAGATCCAGAGGCCGCTATTTCCGTGCTGGCGGAAGGCCCAGTCGCTTTTGCGTAGGAGGCCTATTTTGCCGAAGAAGACGTCGGGTTTTTCGCTGCCGCCGAGGGATTGGCCGTGGCGTTTTTCGAGTTCGGGTTTGTAGTCGAAGGAATCGATCTGGCTGAGGCCGCCGGTGGCGCAGATCTGGATGACTCGTTTGACGCGGGGGGTGAAGTGCGGGGCGCGGTCGGCGGATTCGCCGAGGGTGGCGGCGCGGACGATGCCGTCGTTCTGGAGGAGGGCGGCGAGGGCGAGGGAGGCGACGCCGCCGGTGGCCCAGCGGAGGAGGCCGCGGCGGTCGATCAAGGGGCCAAATTCATTTGCATCTGACATGCACGTCTCCTTCAATCCACGCTGACGAATTCGCTGCTGTTCAGCATGATGCGGGCGAATGCTGCTAGGCCATGCTTTTGCACGAACGCCGTCGCCTCCTCGGATTCCTGGGGCGTGGGTAATCGCAAAATGGTGCGCCGGTACATTTCCGAGATCTGTCTGGCGACATCTTCCCCCGAGACGGATTTCACGCGGGCGGCGAGCGAATCGCTCATTCGAAAAATGAACGAATCGTTCATCAGGGCGAGGGCCTGGAGCGGCGTGGTCGTCACCGCGCGGCGGGGGGTTTTGGTGGAGGGGTCGGGGCAGTCGAAGACGTCGAGGAGCGGGTTTCGGCCGGAGCGGATCCAGGTGCGATAGAGGCTGCGGCGGGCGAAGGCGGAGCCGACATAGTCGCGGGCTTCGTAGAAGGTCGTGTTGTTGGTGAAGGTGTAATAGTCTTCGTAGCCGGGGCCGCCGAGTGCGGGGTTTAATTCGCATGCCACGCTGAGGATGGTGTCGCGGAGCGCTTCGGCCTCGACGCGGCGGGGGTTCATGCGCCACATCAGGCGGTTGGAGGCGTCGACCTTCATGGCTTCGGGTCGCGGCAGGGATTGCTGGCGGTAGGTCGCGGAGGTCACCATGAGGCGGTGCATCTTCTTTAAGCTCCAGCCCTCGGAGGATAGTTGTGCGGCGAGCCAGTCGAGGAGCTCGGGGTGGGACGGGCGGCCGCCGTTGAAGCCGAAGTCGTTGGGGGTTTCGACGATGCCGTTTCCGAAGTGGTAGAGCCAGAGGCGGTTGACGATAACGCGGGAGAAGAGCGGGTTTGCCGGGTCGGTGATCCAGTCGGCGAGCTTGACGCGGCGGTCGGCGTCGGGGGCGTCGGGCTTCAGGCCGAAATCGGCGCTGACGCCTGATACGGAGGCGATGCCGCCGGGGTTGACGGCCGGGCCTTCGCGGGTGGTATTGCCGCGGAGGAGGAGTTTGGTGACGCCGGGCGCGGCGGGGACGCAGGCATAGGTGCGAGTGGAGCCAGCGCGGTTTTGTTGCGCTCGGATGGCCTGGATTTCGAAGCGGAGGGTTTTGATCAGCTCGCGCTGTTCGGCGGTGAGCGCGGCGGCGATTTCGGATTCGCCTACGCCGATGGTGCCGGCGGAGGCGGCGACTTCGTCGGGGGTGAGGGCGCGGTCATAGAGCTTTGCGGACTTGATTGCGCCAATGAGGAATTTGCCGTTGCCGGCGGGCGAATGACGGAGGCCAAAGATGATTTGCGATTTGCCGGCAGCGAAGGGGGCGAGGGAGATGGATTTGTAGGATGCGCCGTAGGACTTGCCGTTGCGATAGCCGGTGATGGTGCCATCGGCCTGATAGACGATGGTGATCTGGACGAAGGCGGTGGCTGCTTCTTTTTCCTCAGCGCCTTCGAAGGGTTTGTAGCGGTTGTAGGCGTCGCTGCCGGCCATCCAGCGGCCGGGGACGCGCTCGGCGAAGACGATGCCGTCGAAGCGGTTGCCATCGAGGGTCTGGACGCCGATGACGCCGCCGCCGCGCTGCTGGAGATCGCGGAGGGAGACGGAGGCTTCGAGGGATTTTTCTTTGAGGTCGGTCTGGAGAGGTGCGCTGAGTGCGTAGCCTTTGCCGCCGAGCTTGAGTGCGCCGCCGACGAGGGCGGCGTCGCCGTTGACGGTGACGTGCAGGCTGCCGATGTGGTCTTGTAGATCGTCGGCGAATCGCCATTCGGCGAAGGGCTTGGGGGGTTCGCGCTTCTGGTTTTTTCGTTCGGCCAGGAGGCGATCGCGGATGGGATTTTCGAGGCCGTCGATGCGCGACTGGAGCTCGGCGATGCGGGAGTTGGTGGCAGCGTTGTAGGCCTGGGTTTTGTCCCTGATGGTGTCGGCCGGGAGCTCGCGCTCGCCGTAGCGAACGCCGGAGAGGGAGGAAGCGAGCTGGTAATATTCGCGCTGGGCGATCGGGTCGAACTTGTGGTCGTGGCAGCGGGCGCAGTTGGCGGTCATGCCGAGGAACGTCTGGGAGACCATGCTGACGATGTCTTCCATTTCGTCCTGGCGGACGACGGCACGCATGGCGAGGCTTTGCTGGCCGTTGCCGACCTCGTCGTATGCGCCGCCGACGATGGCGCCGGTGGCGATGATGCCGTCGGCGGTTTTGGGTTCGATCAAGTCGCCCGCGAGCTGCATGCGGACGAACTGGCGATAGGGCATGTCGGCGTTGAGGGCGTCGACGACCCAGTCGCGATAGCGCCAGGCGTTGGGGCGATGCTGATCGCGCTCGAAGCCGTTGCTTTCGCCGAAACGCACGAGATCGAGCCAGTGGCGCGCCCAGCGCACGCCGTAATCGGGTGAGGCGAGGAGGCGTTCGACGAGCTTGTCGTAGGCGTCGGGCGCGGCGTCGTTGACGAAGGTTTCGACTTGCTCTGGCGTTGGAGGGAGGCCTAGCAGATCGAAGGTGATGCGGCGGATGAGCGTGCGCTTGTCGGCCTCTGGAGACGGGGCGAGCTGCATCTTTTCAAGCTCGGCGAGGATGAAGGCGTCGATGGGATTGCGCGTCCAGTTGGCCTGTTTGACGGCCGGGGGGGCGGCCTTTTTTAGCGCCTGAAGTGACCACCAGTCGTAGCCGGCGCGCTTGGCGGTGGTGAAGCGGAAGGGGTCGATGGGATCGGTGCCCCATTTTGCGCCGGAGGCGATCCAGCGTTTGAGCAGATCCTTTTCGGCTTCGGGGAGCGGATGCTTGGGGGGCATCTTGTTTTCGGAGACGTTGATCCAGAGTTCGCTTGCGCCGGGCCGGCCTTCGACAATGACGACGCCGTCCTCGCCGCCCTTCATGGCGGTTTCGCGGTGGGTGAGATCGAGATCGCCCTTGTGTTCGTTTGTGTTGTGACAATCAAAGCAGCGCGAGGCGAAGATGGCGGCGACTTCGCGATCGAAGTCGGGCGGGGTGGCGGGCGGCAGAGACGCGGGATCGCCGTGGGCCGAGAGGATCATGGCCGCACAGAGCAGAAGAATCGTCAGGGATAGGAATTTTCTTGTCACGCTGAGTGGATTCGAGATGCGATTTTAACCAGACGCTACGGTTCACTCATCATACCAGACCGGGGAGGGGTTGTTCGAGGTGGCTGGTGGGAATGCAATTGCCGTCCCGCAGGGGCGGGATCTCCTGTAGTGTCGAGCGGATGGAAGGTGCGACGCTGCTTCTTTTTCCAGGACTTGGTGTCGACAGGCGGATTTACGCGCCGCAGCTTTCGTTGCCGATTCGGATCGAGATCAGGGAGTGGATTGAGCCGGAATCGATGGGGGAATCACTGCATCACTATGCCGACCGGTTGGCCGGTGAGATTGGGCCGCGGCCGGATGCGTATGTTGGTGGGATTTCGCTGGGGTCGATGGTGGCGATGGAAGTGGCGACGCGGCTGGATGCGCGGGGGATTGTCGTGATTGGCGGGTGCTCTTCACATCGTCAGATTTCGCCGCTGTTTCGAAGTGTGCTGCGGGTGGCGGCGGCGCTGCCGACTTCGGCGATCCGTCCGGTGCTGAAGCTTGCTCCGGCGGCGCTGGCGCTATTTGAAAAGTTACCGAAGGAGCAACGGCGACTGATGACGCGGATGCTTCAGGAACATTCGCCTTTTCAGACGCGGTGGAGTTGCCGCGCGATTCTGGAGTGGGAATGTTGCGCGTTGCCGCCGGCCATGCCGATCTTTTCCGTTCATGGGGAGGAGGACGCGGTGATTCCAGTGAAGAACGTGTCGCCGCGGGTTGTGGTGGCGGGCGGGCGGCACTTGATCAATTTGAGTCATGCTGGCGAGGTGAATCGGTTCATTTGTGAAAGCGTGTTGGCCGCGACATAAGCCCGCAGGAGAAGTCCCGTTGTTCGGGTCCCGCGCCGCCGCCCGCCAACCACCGGCGGCCGAGCGCCCTACAGTATGCAAGGTGTCGAATTCGAACTGTATTCGATCGAAAGAGCAGTTATGTCTGTCCGAATGCCTGTACGTTTCAGTGTTCTCGATCTTTCGCCGATTGTGGTTGGTGGTTCGCCGGCGGCTTCGTTTCGCAATACGCTTGATTTGGCGCGTCATGCTGAAGGGTGGGGTTATTTGCGCTATTGGCTGGCGGAGCATCACAATATTTCCGGGATTGCCAGCGCGGCGACTTCGATTGTGATTGGGCATGTGGCTGGCGGGACTTCGCGGATTCGCGTGGGGTCGGGCGGAATCATGCTGCCGAACCATGCGCCGCTGGTGATTGCGGAGCAGTTTGGGACGCTGGAGTCGCTTTATCCGGGTCGGATTGATCTGGGACTTGGCCGGGCGCCGGGTGGGGATGGGCAGACGGCGCGGGCGCTGCGACGGAATCTGGGGAGCAGTGGCGATACCTTTCCGCAGGACCTTCTGGAGTTGATGTCGTACTTTCGGCCGGAGCCTGGCCAGGGGGTGCGGGCCATTCCGGGAGCCGGGCTGAAGGTGCCGATTTATTTGCTGGGGTCGAGTGATTTCAGTGCGCACCTGGCGGCGCAGCTGGGATTGCCGTTTGCGTTCGCGTCGCATTTTGCGCCGGCGTATCTGCTGGCGGCACTGGCGATCTATCGCGAGAATTTTCGGCCTTCGGAAGAGCTGGATCGGCCTTATGCGATGATCGGAGTGAATGTCGTGGCGGCTGACACGGATGCAGAAGCGCGTCGGCTTTTCACGACGCTTCAGCAGCAGTTTCTTAATCTGATTCGCGGCGTGCCGGGGGAGATTCCGCCGCCGGTGGATGGGATGGAGGGGCGGTGGTCGGCGGCGGAGAAGGCGCAGGTGGATCGGATGCTGCACTACGCGGTTGTGGGGTCGGCTGAGACGGTGCGCGCCGGCCTTGAGCGGTTGATTGATGAGACGCAGGCCGACGAAGTGATCGCGACGGCGTCGCTGTTCGATCATGGGGCGCGGCTGCGGTCGTTTGAGATTGGGGCGGGGGTGTTTGAGCGAATCAATGGGGCATTGGTCGGAGCCTCGTAGCAATCGCGCAATCGACTTTTTGACATTACTTTGACCCGGAACAACCTCGCGGTGTATCTTGCGGGGCCAAGGAAGGAACAGCTTTATGAATACACACAGGATATATTTGGAATGCGGACTCTCTCAGGGGTCGTTTTCGGGAGAAGCGATCTTTGTCGTCGCGACGACGCAAGGCGAATATATTGGTGTTGCGCCGCGCCGTGATTGCCGAAAATTGAACGACGAGCCATATGAGGTTGGAGAGCTACCGACTGAGAGTACCGCCGGGAAACTGGCGGTTCGATTGATTGCAAATGGGGGCGATATCGCTCGGGTTGCCCTACCTGATGGAGAGGCGGTAACTGTTGCCGCTAATTTGATCACCAAGCGAGAATCGGAATTTGCAGATGTATCTCTCTGACCGTGAAATGGAATATGCCATTAAGTGCGGCCGACTGATCGTCGAACCGCCCACGAAGATCGGACCCACATCGATCGACCTCCACTTGGACGCGGTCGAGCAGGCGAAAGTCTGGGACATAGAAAAGTATAAGGTGCATAATCGTGAGCATGCATTTCCCGAAGCGGAGATGCGCATAAGTAAAACGGACTATGGGAAGATGTCCAAGCTCTACCACGCGCCTGTTCCGCGGAACAAGGATGAGAAGGTCTTTCGAAGAGACAACCAGATTATTCTGCGGCCATATGGATTCGTATTGTGGCAAACCAAAGAGGTCGTCGGTACACCGAAAGACGAAGCGGATCTCATCCTGTTTATTGATGGCAAAAGCACACGAAGCGCGAGAACCGGGGTGATCGTTCACTTCACCGCGCCGACAATTCATGCCGGCTGGGCGGGACAGGTGACGCTGGAGATCGCTAACTTCGGTCCTTTTGACGTTGTTCTGGAAGAGGATGACGTCATCGCACAGATCACGGTAGCGACGATTTCAAGTATTCCGAAAGTCAGCATGGCCAAATCCGGATCGACGACCATTGGACAACGAAACGTCGGCGGCGCGGCTGCTCCCTGATCGTCGAGCAGTTCACCGACCAGGCAAAGATGGTCCGATGAACGGAACTACTCCAATCGGCCGCACGCTTCGATGAACCAACGACTATCTGGGGCGATGAGCGGGGGCTGACCGCTGATCGGGTATGATGCGCTTTCTTGCGAGGAGGAATCGTTGGGCCATTCGAGGCTGGTGATTGTCAGCGTGTGCCTGGGGCTATGCGCGATCGCGTTGGGGCGGGATCGGATGGTCTATCCATCCCCTGGCTACCGCTGGGATCTGGCGGCCACGCGGGCTTCCCTGACCACTGCTCAGGTCGAGGTTGTGCGCAAGGATCAGCTGATTATCACGGACCAAAGTTTTACGCAGGTATTCAAGGCGTATGAGGGCGGGGACATTCCGTATTTCATTACCTCCGATTCGGTACTGAACGCGTTTCACGTGCTGTATGAGGAATCGGTCGCGCGGCTGGAATCCGCGAATGCCAGGCGTCTGCCAGGGATCGTGCGGCAACTGTGGAAGGAGCTGAAGCCGACCGACAAGAAAGCGAAAGGCGATGCGAAGCTGATCGCGGCCGCAACACTCCGCGCTCGCGCGGTCGTCGGGATTGCGTTACGGCTATTCGGGGAGGACAAGCTCGAGGCCGAGGGGCCGCTCAATGAGATTATCGATGCCGAGGTGAAGAGGATTGTTGCCGCCGAGGGGCACGGCAAGCCTGCCTGGCTGGGCGAACGGGATCCGGGATTTCTGGAGATCGACTACACGCGATTTAAAGTGCGTGGATTTTACCAGCGACGGGAAGATCTGACCCGCTACTTCCGGGCTGTTGCATGGCTGGAAGCGATTCCGTTTCGTGTTGCGAAGGAGGAGGAACTGCTGTCCATGCTGATGATTGGTAATATTGCATGGCACTTCGAGAACAACACGCGGGAGGATTTCGACAAGATCATTGATGGCCGGCATCAGTTGCTGGGCACGAGCGATGGCTGGGACTTGAAGGCGGCCGCGGAAGACGCGCAAAGTTATTCCAGTCGCGATTATTCAGCTGACTTCTTACGTATTACGCGTGAGTTTCTGGCGAAGAGGCCACTTGGCGGCGGCCAGCCTGAGATCAACGATCAGCTGGCGCTGTTGCCTTCTGATGATGGTGTCGCGGAGATCGCATTTCGCATCCTGAGCCCTTGTCGACTGCCTGACGCGGTGCTTTTTCAGCGCACGACGCAGGGGCAGCCTGGCGCGGCCTTTCCCGCGGGATTGGAACTTTGCGCGGCGCTTGGATCGGCCGAAGCACGGGCGATGCTGCCGGCCAGGAATCGCGAGGCCGTGCTGAAGCAGATCGACAAGAGCCGCCCGTTGTTCAAGGGAACCGCGCTCTATCAACAATATCTGCAGTGTCTCGCGGCGCTGCTCGAAGAGCCCGACAAGGATGCGCCACGCGTCTTCTCGTCGCAGGCATGGAAGGTCAAAAGCTGCCAGAGCGTGCTGGGCGGCTGGGCGCAGATGCGGCACACCTGGGTGCTTCAGGCGAAGGAGAATGTGCTGTTTCTTGGTGCATCCCGTCAGCCGGCGGGTTTTGTCGAGCCAGCGCCCGAGTTCTTCAGCCGGATGGCGCGGCTTGTGGAGAATACCGAGGACGCATTGCGGGGCATGGGCGCTTTCCAGACGGATTGCGCGCACATGGCGGCGCTGCTTCGCCGGATCGCGGATTCTTTTGAGTACGCCGACCCCGCCGCCGACGCAGATTCGATTGTGGACGAGATCGCCAAAACGGAACAGATCGGGTGGGACAACCTTCGATGGCTCGTGGCAGCCACGGGATATCTGGATGAGCCAGACGAGGCGCGCGGGCGCGCACTTCATATCGCCGTGCTTCGTACGACGGCCGATGACTTCGACAAAGGCGTGGAACCCAAAAAACCAGCGTTGCGGCAGTGCATGCGGGAACTCGAGACGGAAGTCGAACCGAATTGGCGGCAGTTAGGTCGGGTCTGCCGGCGTCTGGAAGCCCTATCACAGAAGCAACTGCGTGGCGTTGATTTCACGGTTGATGAGGAATCCTTTATCCGAAGTTTCGGACACACGCTCGGCCAGATCATGTTTTATCAGGGTACGTCGTATCAACATCCACGAGACGATGCGCCGCGCGTCGTGGACGTCTTTTCCAACCCGGGGCGCGGCCAGTTTCTGGAGGTGGGCGTCGGACGGCCGCGCGCCCTCTACATTCTGTACCCTCACAACGGCGAGGAAGTCCTCTGCCGTGGCGCGGTTTTGCCATACTACGAATTTGTACACGATAGCCGGCTGGATGACGGTGAGTGGAAGGCGCTGCTCGATGGAAAGGACCATCCCGCGCCGCCCGATTGGTTGTCCGGGAAAGCGGAGACCACGCCACGCCGGTGATTTTATCGCCGCCGTTTGCTCATCGGACGTCCGCTTTTTCTGCGGGCGGTTCCTTTCCTGCCGCCAGCGATTTAAGCCATTCCTCTGACCTTTTCCAGTACGGGGCTTGGCTGTTATTTACGCCCTGATGATCGGAGCCGGGCAGGATGAGGATTTCCTTTGGGCCTTTGAGTTGGTTGGCGGCGGCGAGTACGCCGGCGGGTGGGCAGGTGGTGTCGATGAGGCCGAGGCTGACGAGGGCGGGGCATTTGATGCGCGGGGTGAAGTTGGCGACGTCGTAGTAGCGGCCGGTCTGGAGGATCTTTTCGTTTTTGTCCCACTTGGCGCGATCGGCCCAGTAGGGGAAACCCGCAGCGCGCCCGATGGCGGGGGCGGTGATGTCGCAGCCGCCGGGGACGTTGGCTAGCATCGCCGTCACCTTGGGATTGAGGGCGGCGGTGATGAAGGATTGCTGGCCGCCCTGGCTGGTGCCCATGACGACGAGCGTTTTGCCGTCCCAGTCGTCGCGGGTCGCGAGGTAGTCGGCCGCTCGAAAGCAGGAGAGGTACATGCGCAGGAAGTAGCTCTTGTTGCGGTCGTCGTTGCCGATGGCCATATAGTTTTTGAGGGTCGTGTTGCCGGCGTTTTTGTAGAAGTCTTCGGTCTGGTCGAAGGGGAGATCGTGGGCCATGACGTTCAGGCAAAGCCAACCAGCCTCGGCGCGGCCGACGACGTTGCTTTTGGGCAGGCCGTAGACGCCGGCCCATTGGACAATGAGGAGTGCGGGAAATTTACCTTCGCGTTTGGGCTTGGCGAGCTGGCCGAAGATATGGCTGTCGTGGATGTTGTCGAGCTGGACTTTGAAATAGTCGACGGTGGGTTTGCCGGAGTCGGCCGGTTCGAGCTTTGGGTTGACGGGGATGGCGCTGAGCTCTTCGAGTTTGGCTTTCCAGAAGGCGTCGAAATCTTCCGGCGGTTTTGCGGAGGGCTGAAGCTTGTCGGGGGCGATGACTGCGCCGGCGGCGGTGTTCATTTCTTTGTCGCCATTCTTAAATTTTATCTCCGCCAGCAGGTTGCCGGGTTCATCGAGGGAGGCCTGGAGGACGGCGCTGCCGGAGGCGAGGTCGAGGTTGCCGTGGGATATTTCGGCGAGGCCGTTCTTTTTGAGGATGTAGGTGGCCTGTGTGGTGGGAGTGTTCGATTTGCCGGTGACTTTGATGGTCCATTCGATGGGCTGCTTGATGTCGTAGACGCCGGTGGGATTGGTCTGGGTGATGGTGAGTTGCTGGGCGGAGGCCGGGGCGGCGATGAAGAAGAGGATGAGTGCGATGAACGGTTTTGTTATTCGATGGTGCATGGGTCTCCAACGTCTGGGTAACGGGGGCGGTCTGATTTTGACGTAGTGTAGGGCGGCGGTTTTGTTGATTCATGGGCGCGTTCGTTCATTGCGGGCAGTCGACGGTATATTGCCGGCGATGACTGCGTTTTCCCGAAGCGGGAAATTTAATCTTCAGCAGATCCGGCAGGAACTTCTTTCGCCATCGCAGGAGATTCGCGGCGGCGCTATGCAGTCGCTGCTAAACGAGGCGCGGAAGGACTCTGCGATTCATGCGGAGGCGCTGGAGATATTTGAAGCGTCATTGCAGACGGAGCAGGATCCGTGGACGGCGATGAGCGCGGCGTGGGGCGTTGAACACATTGCGGGGCCTGAGGAAGGTCGACGGGTTTGGCTGGCGTTGTTGGGCCATCCGCGGATGGCGATGGCCGAGAGGGTTGCGCTGAGTATTGATGATCCTTTTTACGTGCCGGCGCTGTTGGACGTTTTGCAGCGGAGGCCTGAACTGCGGGTGCGGATCGCGGCGATTCGGTCGCTGGGGCGGCTGCGCGATGTGCGGGCGTTTGCGAAGATTGTTGAGTGCCTGGCGGTGCCGGAGTTTCGGTCGGACGCGATTCAGGCGCTGGGGGATCTGGGAGATCCGCACGCGATCGGGCATCTGGAGATGTTGCGGGGCGACGACACGCAACTTTGTCAGCAGGATGAGCGCGGCGCGACGCTGCGGGTGGGTGATCTGGCGGCCGTGGCAATCCGGCAATTGTGCCCCTTGGTGGAGCTGAACAGCGCGGCTGGCATCGGGCCGACGCCTCCGGAGATTCCAGCGGGGATGCCGCCTGTTCCAAGGTCGTTCAATCCGGTCACAATCGTTCCACTCGTCGCGGCCGTGTTCGAGCTTCCGTGGATCCTGGCGATTGCGATTGCGCAACACAGCGCGAACCCGAACTCTACTCCATCGCAGACACACCGGCTCGATTTGATTGGCATGATTCCGGCGTGCATCGGTCTGTACATCGGCGTCATGGTTTGTGTGCGCCGTCGGCCCAGCCGATGGGTCGAGCGGATTTTTCTCCTGGTTGGCTGTCTGGCCTGCGCGTTTTTCATTGCGATCCTTGGCCATGAAATGTTGAACTGACACATTTCAACGTAAACTTCCACGCCTATGAACATGATCAATGTCGCGGTCATCGGATACGGCTTTGCCGGGAAGCATTTCCATACATACCTGGTAGGTCTGACGCCGGGCCTGAAGCTGTATGGAATCGCGGCGCGTGATGCGGAAGTGCGTGAGCGCGCGAAGCAGGAGCGGGGTTGCCGCACTTACGAGAGCTTTGAGGAAGCGATCGCCGATCCGGCCGTGGATCTGGTGGTGCTGGCGACGCCGCACCATCTGCATGGGCCGCAGGCGATTGCGGCGATGGAGGCCGGGAAGCATGTGGTCACCGACAAGGTGATGTGCCTTTCGGTTGCCGAGTGTGATGCGATGATGGAGGTTTCGCGGAGGACGGGGAAGCTGCTGACGGTGTTTCACAACCGGCGATGGGACGGCGATTTTCTTACGCTGAAGAAGACGATTGCCGACGGCGTTCTCGGGCCTCCTGATTCTGTGAAGTGGATCGAGATGGCGTGGCAGAAGTTTACCGCCCCCGCGCCGCAGAAGTGGCGTGGCCAGCGTTCTTCGGGGGGCGGGCGGATCTTTGATCTGGGGGCGCACCTCCTGGATCAACTGCTTGTGATTTTTCCGCAGCCGGTGAAGAGTGTGCATTGCAGCATGCACACGGATTGGCCGGAGTCGGACGTGGAGAGCCACGCGATGATCACGGTTGAACTGGAAGGGGCGGCGACGGCGATATGTGATGTGGGTTGCATGACGCGATCGCCCAAGGCTCGATTCTATGCGGTGGGGCCGGCCGGGACGTTCGTGAAGAATAACATTGATCCGCAGGAGGCGGCGATGATCGCGGGGGATATCGACGCGGCGCGCGAGGAGGAAGCACACTATGCGCACATCACCCACGCCAACGGCGAGCGCGTGATGCCGACGATTCCCGGCCGGTGGCGGAGCTTTTATGAGAACGTCGCGGATGTGCTTCTGCACGGCGCGGAGCCGGCGGTGAAGCTTCCTGAAATGCGGCGGTTGCTGAGTGTGATTGAGGCCGCGTTTGAATCGGCGCGGACGGGGCAGGTTGTTCGGCTTTCATCGAGCGGGTCATGATGAAGTGTTTGCCATTTATTATCGCGTGGGTGTTCTTCGCGACGACAATTGCCCGGGCCGACGACTCGATCACGATCGAGAATTTCGAATCGGCGAAGCCCGGCGCGGCCGTCAATCTCGGACAGGAGTTTCCCGGCGCCAAGGGAGACTTTGCCCGGGACGAGAAGGTGGCGAAGGAAGGGAAGGCGTCGGGAAGACTGTCAGGCGACTTCACGGGCGGCGGCGTCTATGTGTCGACCGGCATCCCGTTTCCGCAGCCGATCGATATTCATGAGCTGAGTTTCTGGGTGCGGTCGACCGATGCCAACGGGCTACGCGTGCGACTCATCGATGGAACGGGGCAGGTTCATCAGCAGCGGATGCCATTCAAGGCGGATGGCGAATGGCAGGCGATCAAATTAAACCAGTTTGACGGCGGCGATGGGTACCAGCACTGGGGCGGTAAGAACGACGGCAAGTGGCACGCGCCGGCCAAAGGGATGGATTTCATTCTGGAGAAGGGGAGCTTTCCGGCGAATCCGAAGGGGACGGTGTGGATCGACGATGTCGTCGTGAAGGGGACGAAGGTCGAAACGTTGTTTGTGAAATATTCACAGCAGAAGCTGGGGAATGTCTTTCTCGACAACGAAGTTGTGAAGTTCGACATCACTAGCAATGCGACGAAGGTGGCGTGGACGGTGATGGACTTCTGGCAGACGAAGATCGCAGAGGGGAAGGAAGATCTTGCTGACGGGAAATGCGATGTGGCAATCGCGGCCGGTGGGAAGGGGTATTTCACGTTGAAGCTGCAGGCCGAGAAGGAGCACGGCACGACGGCCGAGGCGGAGATTCCGTTTGCGGTGCTGTCGCCGGCTCCTGAGACATCGAAAGATTCGCCGTTTGGGGTGATGACGCATTTCGCGCAGGGGTGGAACACCGACATGGTGCCGCTGATCCACCTGGCCGGTGCGGCGATTGACCGTGATGAGCTCTACTGGGGACATCTGGAGGAGCGGAAGGGCTCGTTTGTCTTTCCGCCGGAGTATGACCGCTATCTGGCGCGGTTCGCGGAGAATCACGTTGCGCCGCTGGTGCCGCTGACGTT
>JBBRHH010000071.1:0-15753 GCA_038222915.1 Tepidisphaerales bacterium | reverse complement strand
GCGCGCTCCCGAACTAGATCAACCATGCGGACACGCCGCCATGGGCGCTGGAGGTTGATTGTTTTTGTGACCTGGCCTTCGGCATTCTTGTGCTCGATCTGCAACGTTCCAAAAGCCCTTTCCGCGATAGTGCAGATCATTTCTTCTACGAGATCCGCCATCGTCTCCCAGGAGCCAAACGCCTCATAGGCCTCGAGCATGGTGAACTCGGGGTTGTGTCTCGGGCTGATGCCTTCGTTGCGGAAGTTGCGGTTGAGTTCGAAGACCTTGGTGAACCCCCCTACCAGGAGGCGCTTGAGAAATAGTTCGGGGGCGATGCGGAGATAGAGCGGGATGTCGAGCGCATTGTGGTGAGTTTTGAACGGCCTTGCCGCTGCGCCGCCGGCCAATGATTGCATCATCGGCGTCTCGACTTCGAGGTAGCCGCGGTTGGCCATGAAGGCGCGGATTTCCTGGACGATGCGCATGCGCATTTTCAGCGTCTGCATGACTTGGGGGTTGGCCCAGAGATCGACGTAGCGCTGGCGGTAGCGCAGCTCGACGTCGGAGAGGCCTTCCCACTTTGCCGGCGGTGGAAGCAATGCCTTTGAGGCCATCTGGAGACTGGTGGCCCAGACGGTGGTTTCGCCTTTGTTTGTAGAGCCGAGCGGGCCTTCGACGACGATTTGATCGCCGAGGTCGATGAGGTTGCGGACTTCCCATGCTTGTTCGTCGACACGCTTTTTGTCGAGAGCAACCTGGAGATCGCCGGATTCATCGCGGAGGGTGAGGAAGCTGAGTTTGCCCATGTCGCGCTTGAGCATGACGCGGCCGGCGACTTTGACAACGGGGCCGGCGTCGTGGCCCATTTCGGGTGTGAAGGAGGCCTTCACCTGGGCGAGGGGCTGGACGTTGGGCGTGCGCTGGCCGTACGGGTCGAGGCCGAGGTCGCGGATCTTCTGGGCCTTTTGACGCCGCTCCTGTTCGTAAGAGCTGGTGGGTGATTCCATGGGTGCCTAGGGTAAAAGGGTTGCCATGATAGTGAGGGCGGGGAGGGAGTCAAAAAAAACGGCACCGAAGCTCGAGTCATAGAGATCTTCATGTCGTGGTAAGATCAATCAAAACATGAGACCGCTCCTTCACTGCTATGAGTTGGCCTACGACAACGCGGGGAACGTGTTGGATCATTCGCCGTTGTCTTTTGATGGGGGCCTTCCCGGGGAGCCGCATTTCGAACGGATGCTTGCACATTATCGCAAGCACATGCTTCCGGATGCTCTAACGAAGATCCGGAAGTGGACCGAGCTGGAACCGATGCTTCGAGGGTGGATGAAAAGTGACAAGGTGAACAAATTTATCGACATGCCGGACCATCGCCTCGGTGTTGAATGGACATTGTGTGAGGAGGGATACGGCGTTCTGACGTTGAGCGCCGACCGCGAAGTCGCCAAAATCAGCGTGCTGATCGCCACGCCGGATCATAGGGAAGACAGGGCCAGTTCCGTGCTCCTCAGTGCGACCTCGAAATTCATGGCCGAGAAGGCTTATGAGCGCCGTGAATTGTTCAAGCTCGCGGACATGACGCGGCGGCCGCTGATTGCCAGTGTGAACTTTCCGCCGCTAGTCGATGACGGATCGGATGTCCGCACCGCGCAGCGCATGCTCGCTTATGCATTCTTTAAGCACCATGGGTTGTCGAGTAGCGGGGCGCAATCGGGTACTCGCAGTCTTCGAATTCTGCTCTACAATGCGCGCGGAACCGCGCGATTACCTGAGGCCACACGCTGCTCACGCGACTTTATCGGATTGTTCAATTTCTTCGAGATCGGGATCCCGGGCTGCTTCGGCTGGTGCTGGCGACAAAGACGATGGCCGCAGTGTTTCTTGCACTGTTGATCTTCCATTGGGCGGATGTGCAGACACGGTTGTTTGCCGGAATGGGGGCGGCCTTTCTCATGCAATGCTCCAGCACCGGCCCGCGCAAGCGGCAGATGCTGACGATGATCATTACCGGAATCTCGATGATGGTCGCGGTGGGCCTCGGGAGCGGGCTGGAGGCGCACAAGCTCGCGCAGGATGTTCTCCTGGCGGTGGTGACGTTCACGGTCTTCTATGTGCGCCGGTTCCTGCCGGACCAGAACATGTTTCCGCTGTTTGGGTTTATTTTATTTGTGCTGTCGACGGCGCTGCCGGGTGGGTGGGCCCGAGCGCGAATGGAAATGGTAGCGATGGCGGCGGGCATTCCGGTGACGGTGGCGATCTATTTTTTCATTTATCCGCACTGGCCGGCCGTTGGGTTTCGCGACAGCCTTCAATTGTTCCTTGGCAAGGCGTCCTTTTTCATGCGGGCGCTGTCGGACATGCTGCAGGTCGACCGGAGCGAAGACACTGGCGTCCAACTCGGCGAGTTGCTCATCGTGATGCAGGAGAAGATGCGGTTTGACCAGGATCTCGTCGACAACTTTGCACCGCGCGAGGCGATGGCGCGGTCGCGCAATACTTATTACGTGCTGCTGGTTCATCAATACGAGGCGTATCAGGCGCAACGGATGCTGCATGAGGCGATGTCGCAGCTTCTGGCGGCGCGGGCGGGCGACAACTGGCGCCGGCATTTGAAAAAGCTGCTGCTGCATTTGTCGGAAGCTTTTGTCGCGTTGGAAGAGATCACGGCCGGGGCGGTGTCGTCGCGGATGGCGCAGCCGGCGGCGCTGGCCGCCGCCGAGCAGGAGCAGTTGAAGACAGCGATCATGGAGGCCGGCGAGTTGTTTCATCCGGAGATCGTGCACTTGTTCAGCGTATCGATTGCAGCGCGTCATCTCGCGAAGACGCAGGCGCAGCTGGAAGACGGCCTGCTGCATTTGAACCGGGGGGTGCGGGCATGAGAGGGAAACTGACGCTGGATCTTCGAACACCGGTGCGCGGCGTGCTGGCCGCAACGATCGCGGTGGTCGTCGGGGCGCTGTCGGGCCTGCCGCGGACGCATTGGGCGGTGCTGGTCGCGGTGCTGCTGATCAACGGAACCTGGGGCGAAAATATCCGCCGGAGCATGAGCCGGCTGGGAATGACGGCGCTTGGCTCAGTCGTTGCATTTGCTATTTACGCGCTGATCCACGGCTATCAAGGCCTTGAGATCCCTGTGCTGTTGGCGAGCGTTTTCCTGGCCGCTTATTATCGAAACGGCTCGTATTCGCTGATGGTCTTTTTCATCACGGTGTACATCGTTTTCCTGTTTGCGGTGCTTCGCCTCTCGGTGGCGGGGATGCTGCCGGTGCGCATTTACCAGACGGGGATCGGCTGCGCCGTGGCGGTGGTTGCGTCGTTTCTTGTTCCGGCCCAAAGGTCGCAAAAGCTCTGGGAGCAGCAGATCGATCGATTCTGGGAGTCGTGCGAGCGGCAGGTCGCGGCGGCGTTTGAGCGATTGCTTTGGCCTCGCAATGAGGCGCAATCGCTTCCAAGTGCCGCGCGCGAGCTTCAGCAATCGTTGTTTGTGCTGCGGGACCGGCATCAGGCTTCGAACTATGAAGGGATGTTTCTTGGGCCGGCCATTGGCCGACGCACGGCGTTGATGAACAAGGCGCGGCTGCTGGCACATTACGTGGTGGTTCTTTCCGAGGCGGTGGAATTGCCGCGAAATGAAACGATGATCGAGCTGTTGCGGGCGGAGCTCGACGAGCTGTGTATATTCGTGATGGCGCAGTTGGCGATGATTGGCCCGAATGCTCCGCCGGAGGCCGAGTCGGCTGCGGGCGAAATGGATCGCGTGCAGGCGGCCATCTATAAGAAGGCAATTCAACTTCAGCAGGCGGAATTGATCAGCCGGGACTCTATTGTGACGCTTGGGCCAATTGTGTATTCGGCGAGACAGATCGGGCAGTTGGTCTCGGAGATTCTCGCGGCCGAGAAATGCTAGTCGGGGTTGACTTCGCGCAACTTTTCCTTGAGCAAAGCTTCGCGGCGCTGAGAGCCGTTGTTTAGCCAGTTGGCAAGGGCATCGGCGTCGTTTTTATCGAGCATCGCCAGGAGATGGTCGAGTTGGGTGCGAAGACGGCCGATGCTATCGCGGACGTTGTCGCGGTTGTCGAGGAGGATGTCGCGCCAGAGCGCGCCGTCGCCGCCGGCGATGCGGGTGGCGTCGAGAAAACCTTTGCCGGCGAGGCGGAGGGCCGCCTCATCTTGGAGATTGACGAGCGCGGCGGCGAGAGCGTGGGGGAGATGGCTGACGTCGGCGAGAAGACGGTCGTGGTCGATGGGGCTTAGGCGGGTGATGCGCATGCCGATGGAGCGCCAGAATTGTTCGACCTGCTCGAGGGCAGTGGTGCTGGTGTTGATGCTGGGGGTGGTGATGCAGAGAGCGCCCTGAAAGAGATCGGGACGGGCGTATTCGACGCCGCGTTTTTCGCTGCCGGCCATGGGGTGGCTGCCGACGAAGCTGGCGTGGGGCGGGAGTGCCGACTCGGCTTGCTGGACGACGGAGCGTTTGGTGCTGCCGACGTCGGTGACGATTGTGTTGTCGGCGAGGGCCGGGGCGATGGTTTTCAGGATCTGGTCGAAGAGGAGGACGGGCGTGCAGAGGATGACGAGGCTAGCGCCGGAGACGGCAGCGGCAAGGTCGTCGGAGGCTTCGTCGATTGCACCGACTTCGAGGGCTTTGTCGAGGGTGGAGCGGCGGTGGCCGTAGCCGACGACGTGGAACGGGAGGGCGTTGGACTTGACGGCGAGGCCGATCGAGCCGCCGAGGAGGCCTACGCCAATGATGCTGATTCGGCCGGGTTGCATGAGGCGTAAGGTACTTGCGCGTCCGGCATGTTGCTAGATCATCGGGCGCAGGTGTTCATACGCCGCCTTGGCGACGCCGGCGGCTGTGATTTCGTAGGGGTAAAGCTCCACGGTAACCCAGCCTTTGTAACCCACGGTGTCGATGGCGGAGAAGATCGACGGAAAGTTGATCGCGCCTTTGCCGGGGGTGAGGTGCTGGTGGACGCGGTTTTCGCCAATGTCTTCGATGTGGATGTGGGCGATGTGCTCACTGAGGTTGCGGATGACGAGGGCCGGGTCTTCGCCGACGCAGAAGAGGTGGCCGGCGTCGCAGTTCATTTTGATGAGCGGTTCGTTTTTGAAGTAGGTGTTTTTGAATTCGAGGTATTCGGCGGCGGTTTCGATGAAGAGACCGGGCTCGGGTTCGATGGCAAGAATCCGGCCCGTCTCCTGCGCCGCCGGTAGAACCTTTTCCAATCCTTCCGCAAATCGTCGGCCGGCTTCGGCGCGGGTCATGCCGGTGCCGATCATCGGACCGCCCGGCTGCAGACTGACGGTGGCAGCGTTGAATTGGGCCGCGAGGTAAACGGCATTGATGGTGTGTTCGACACGTGTTTGACGCCGGGCAAGGTCGTCCTCAATCCAGGTCGGGTGATAGGTGTCACCACAGGCGAATAGGGTGAAGGCGTTGACGTTACTGACGGCGAGGCCTGGCGCGGCGATTTGCTTGCGGACATTGTCGATGCGCGCGGGGTCCATTTTTGGCGGGTAGGCGTGGGGGACGTCGGCCATCAATTCGACGCCGCGGTAGCCGATGCCGGCGATGGTATCGATGGCTTGTTCGAGGGTGTTTTTCTTGAAGGCATTGGTCGAGAAAGCGAGGTTGAGCATTGGGCGGATCGTAGCCAGCGGGCGGCGTGGAATCTATGGTGAAGGCGGTCGCGATGTCGGCTTCAGGGATTTGGATAGGATGGCGGGACAATGACGCAACGATTTGAATTGATACTCGCCCAGCAGGGCCCCGATTCCCTCTTTTGCCTTCGCGGCGCGTTCGTGATGTTCGTTGCCGTGGCGGTCGGTTCCTTATATGGAGCGTATAAGCTGGGAGTTGCCCGTGGGAAAAAAGACGTGAGGGCAATGTATTTTGAACGGTCCAAGGGAGTCCCAGTTATCCAACCAAAGGACGATGACGATTCTGCGAGAATTTCAAACTGAATCATTGCTCTCGTTTGACCCCTTCCGCCCCCACCCATAAAACATCGCCATGAGCGGACTCACCTACGCCTCTTCCGGCGTGAATTATGATGCGCTGGATGCCTTCAAGCGGGCCTGCCAACAGGCCGCGGCGGGGACGACGGGTGCGCTCGCGGCGCATGGGCTTTCTGAACCAGCGGGCGTGCGCGGGGAGTCTGCCTATCTTGTTGAAACACCTTCTGAATATTTGGCGCATGTGGAGGAGGGGCTGGGAACCAAGAACCTCGTGGCCGACGCGATGCTTGCGCTCACGGGGCGAAGCTTCTACCGAAACGTCGGGATCGACACCGTTGCGACAATCGTGAACGACCTGATTACCTGCGGGGCCTTGCCGATTTCAGTCGCGATGCACGCGGGTGTCGGGGACTCAGCTTGGTTTGACAACGCGGATCGCGCCAAGGATTTGGCCGACGGGTTTGCCGAAGGGTGTTTGCAGGCGCTGGCGGTGTGGGGTGGCGGAGAGACGCCTGCACTGAAGGGAATCATCAATCCTGAAACGATCGTTCTGGCGGGGAGTGCGTTTGGGCGGATCTCCCCGAAGTCGAATCGCGTCATGGGCGATGTACGGGATGGGGATTCGATTGTGCTGCTGGCTTCGTCGGGGGTTCAGACGAACGGCTTGACGCTTTGCCGAAAGCTGGCGGAGAAGTTGCCGCAGGGGTATCTGACCCTTCTGTCGGATGGCCGGCCGTACGGGGAGGGGTTGCTGGATGCATCGGTGATTTATGTGCAGTTTGTGGCGGCCTGCCAGAAGGCGGGACTGCCTTTGCATTATGCTGCGCACCTGACTGGGCACGGGTGGCGGAAACTAATGCGGCTGGATGCGCCGTTCGTCTATCGAATGACCGAGGTTCGGCCGCCGCTTCCGGTGTTCGATTTCATCATGAAGCATGGGCCGGTGGATGTGCGCGAGGCGTATGCAACGTTTAATATGGGGGCTGGGTTCGCGGCATACGTTGCGCCGCAGGATGCGGATCGTTGCGTGCGGATTGCGCGCGAGGCGGGATACGACGCGTGGAACGCGGGGACGGTACACAAGGAAGGCGATCGAAAAGCAGTGGAGATCCTGCCGCTGGGGATTGTCTTCGAGGGTGATACGCTGCAGGTGCGATAGCTACTCAGCTGTCGCGGCGAAGAAATCCTTGAAATGTTTGGATTCGTAGACGGTCTGTTTTCCGGCGTCGTCGATGGTGACGACGCGGGCGGCGACGCCGGGCGTGCGCTCGATCAGCTCGAGGCCTTTTTCTGGGCCAAGGATGCTGGGGGGTTTGGTCATCCAATCTGAATCGATGCCGCGCGGGGCGATGACAGTCACGCCGATGCGATGGGTAAGGCCAAGGCCGGTGCGGGGGTCGACGATGTGGGAATATCGCTGGCCATCGATGATGACAAAGCGTTCGGTGTCGCCGGAGGTGGAGATGGCGTAGTTGGCCAGATTGACGTATTCGGAGGTGTGTTCGGGATCTTTTAATGACCGGATTGCGATGCGCCAAAACGTTTTACCGGGCGGCGGTTCGCCGGCGGCAATATCCCCGGCCGCGCCGACAAGGGAATGGGCAAGGCCGCGCTCACGCAGCAGGCTGAGGCATTGATCGGAGGTGTAGCCTTTCGCGATGCCGCCGACGTCAAGCCGCATCTTTTCGTGGAGCAGTTGGACAGTGTGGTCGGCGGGGTTGAGGCGGACAAACGCGTAGCCGACACACGCCTTCGCGTCGGCGACGCGCTCGGGGGTGGGAAGTTCGTTCATCTCGCGCGATCGACGCCAGAGCCGTACACAGGGGCCGATTGTCACGTCAAACGCGCCGTCGGACTCTTTGGATGCTTCGATGGCACGGTTGAGAACGTTCCAGAGATCGTCGCTGACTTTGACCGGCTCGGTCATCGGCCCGGCCAGTGTCCGCTGGCAGAGCCGGCTCAACTCGCTGTTGGGGTCATAATCGCTGAGGATGGCGTTGAGTTGATCGATCCGCTGGTATGCGGCGTCGGCAGCCTGCTTCGCGTCCTGTGGATTTGGGGCATATATGACGATTCGGAAGCCGGTGCCCATTTTCGGCTGGATGAACTCGTATTCGTGGAGGGCGGCATGACACCCCCCCGCCGTGAGAAGAACCGCAATGAGCGTGACAAACGGCCCGGCTGGATGAGCGGTATTCATTGAAGATAAGTCGTCGAGTTTCGTCCGGATGGAATCCCTCGCCGTGCTGTCAGATCATACAATAACGAGTTTCATGAGGCGCGGCTGCGCTACGGCGTTGTTGGCGATCCTTTGGGCGAGCGTCACTGCGAAGGCCGACGAGAACGCGCCATACATCCAAAAGATCCCCGCCACGCAAGTATCGTTCAAAATGGTGCCGATCCCAGGCGGTAAATTCGCGATGGGGAGCGATGCCGGCGAAGCTCGGCGGAAGGCGGACGAAGGGCCGACATTTGAGGTCGAGGTTGAACCGTTCTTCATGGAGGAACACGAGACGACGTGGGCGGAATACAGCTTGTTTGCGGACAGTTATATGCGGCTGGCGCAAATGGCGCAAGCTGCCCCCAAGATCCCGGCCGACAAATTCGCGGATGCGGTAACTTATCCGACGCCCATTTACGAGTTTGAGACGGGGCCGATCTTGGATCGGATGGGACGGAGGCCCAGGTCGCCGGCGGTGAGCATGTCGCAATTGGCGGCGCGGCAATACACCAAATGGCTGAGCAAAAAGACCGGGCGCTTCTATCGGCTACCGACGGAAGCGGAGTGGGAATTTGCGTGCCGCGCCGGGACTAAAACCGCCTACAGTTTTGGCGATGATCCGACGAGATTAGAGGATTACGGCTGGTTCATTGACGACTGCGCACTGGATGATGGTGATCCCGGCTATCACGATATCATGCAGAAAAAGCCGAATCCGTGGGGTCTTTATGACATGCACGGTAACGTGGCCGAGTGGTGCATCGACGCTTATTCGACGGAGTGGTACAAGCAATTTGCCGGGAAGACGGTAAAGTGGAGGGAAGCGATCAACTGGCCGGTGAAGATTTATCCTCGGACGATCCGCGGGGGCGGCTTTGAGTCCGAGGCCAAAGATTGCCGCTCGGCGTCACGATTTGCGTCAAACAAATCGCTTAATATGGATGATGCAAATCTGCCAAAGAGCCCGCATTGGATCACGGAATATTGGATTGGCTTTCGAGTGATCGCACCAGTGAAAGAGCCGACGGAGGCTGAAAAGACAAAGTTCTGGGACGTCGATGATGATTACACGCGGAAAGTGCTGGAGCGTGATCGCGAGATTCGCGAGATCGTCACACCGCCAACGAGCGGTTCACCACGAGGATGAGAGAACATGCATTTATCTTTGAAAGGACGGATTGTGTTTTCACGCAGTATTTCACGTAATGATGGGCCGAGTTCACGCTTGCGTGTGCTGGCGGCCGGTGCAGTTTGCCTGCTGATGGCATTGGGCAGCGCGAAGGCCGACGACGCCAAGCCTTTTGTACAGAAAATCCCGGGGACCGATGCATCGTTCAACATGCTGCCAATCGCGGGCGGCAAGTTTAAAATGGGCAGCCCTGACACCGAGAAAAAGCGGAAGGCGGACGAAGGCCCGCAGTTTGAGGTGCAGGTTGACACTTTCTTCATGGAAGAACATGAGGTCACCTGGGCCGAGTACAACCTCTATCTTGAAAACTATCAGCGGCTTTCGGAGAAAGCTCCAAGGATCCCGGCCGACAAGCGGGCGGACGCGGTCACTTATCCAACGCCGATGTATGAGCTGGAAGCCGGTCCGATTCTGGACCGCATGGGGCGCGGCCCCAAATTTCCGGCCGTGATCATGTCGCAACTTGCGGCACGCCAGTACACCAAATGGTTGAGCAAGAAGACCGGACGGTTTTATCGGCTGCCGACCGAGGCCGAGTGGGAATATGCCTGCCGGGCCGGAACGACGACCACCTACAGCTTTGGCGATGACCCCAAGCTGTTGAAGGACTACGGGTGGTACTTCGACAATTCAGCGCTGGACGATGGCGATCCGGGGTATCACGAAGTCATGAAGAAGAAGCCAAACCCGTGGGGCCTGTATGACATGCACGGGAATGTGGCCGAGTGGTGCATCGATGCGTACGATGCCGCCTGGTACAAACAATTCAACGGCAAGACGGTAAAATGGAGTGAGACGATCAAGTGGCCCACGGAAGTGTATCCCCGGGCCATTCGCGGAGGCAGTTGGAATTCTGAAGTGAACGACTGCCGGTCGGCCTCGCGCATCCCGTCCAAGAAAGGGATGAACGAGAAAGACCCGCAGTTGCCCAAGAGCCCGCACTGGCTGAGCGACGGATTCTGGGTTGGCTTTCGGGTGATTTCGCCGGCCGTTGAGCCAACCGAGGCCGAGAAGCTGAAGTATTGGGACGTGGATGACGAGTACACGCGGAAAGTGCTGGAGCGCGATCGCGAAATTCGCGAAATCATCCCGCCGCCGGCGAAGTGAAGTGTGTTGAGTGGTATAAGCATCAAACCAATCGCGGGCGGTTGCCCGCGGTGCTGTAAATAATTCTTAGGAGATTTGAATGGCGACCCCAATGAACCAACCCGCGGGCGATCTATCGAATCATAGCCGCCGGGACTTTTTGAAGACGTCGGTGGGCGTGGCGGCCGCGGCCGCCGCTTCGAGCATCCTTGTTCCGTCGGTCCACGCGGCCGGCGATGACACCATCAAGATCGCGCTGATCGGCTGCGGCGGACGCGGCAGCGGCGCAGCCCAGCAGGCCCTCAGCACCGCCGGCTCCGTAAAGCTGGTCGCGGTCGCCGATGCGTTTGAAGACAATGCCAAGGGCGGCCTGGCTCGCCTGAAGGCCGATTTGAAGGAAAAGGTTGACGTCAAGCCGGAGAACGTCTTCTGGGGCTTTGATGCCTATCAAAAAGCCATCGACTCCGGCGTCGATCTGGTCATCCTCGCCACACCTCCCGGCTTTCGGCCAATTCACTTCGAGTACGCCGTGAAGCAGGGCAAGAACGTGTTCATGGAAAAGCCGGTGGCAACCGACGCGGGCGGCATCCGCCGCGTTCTGGCGGCCGCGGAAGAAGCCAAGAAGAAGAACCTCAAGGTGGGCGTCGGCCTGCAGCGTCACCACGATCCGAAGTACATCGAAACCGTCAAGCGTATTCAGGACGGCGAGATCGGCGATCTGGTCCTCACCCGCGCCTACTGGAATGACGGCGGCGTCTGGGTGCGCCCGCGCAAGCCAGAGCAGACCGAAATGGAATACCAGATGCGCAACTGGTACTACTTCGTCTGGCTGTGCGGCGATCACATCAACGAACAGCACATCCACAATCTGGACGTGATCCACTGGATCAAGAAGGGCCCGCCGGTCACGGCCAAGGGCATGGGCGGGCGGCAGGTCCGCACCGGCCTCGACCACGGCGAGATCTTCGATCACCACATGATCGAATACACCTACAAGGATGGCACCACACTGCTGAGCGAATGCCGCCATCAGCCCGGATGCTGGAGCAGCGTTTCAGAGCACGCACATGGCACGAAGGGATATTCGGATGTCAGCGGCGGTCGCTATCAGCTCACCGACGGCAAGAGCTGGTCCTGGAAGGGTCAGGGCGTCAATCCTTATCAGCAGGAACACGACGACCTGTTCGCCGCGATTCGCGCCGACAAGCCGTACAACGAGGCCGAGTACGGCGCACACAGCACCATGACTGCCATCTTCGGCCGCATGGCCACGTATAGCGGCCAGGAGATCAAGTGGGATGATGCGCTCAACTGCAAGGTAAGCGTCATGCCCGAGGTTTATGATTTCCACGCAAACCCGCCGACCATGCCAGACAAGGACGGCCGTTATCCGATCCCGATGCCGGGCAACAAGGAATGGGTGAAGCGCATCCTTGGATGAGCGTGTCGACCTGAATTTTTCTGAATTGATCTACACCAAGGGTCGGCCAATCGCGGCCGGCCCTTTTCTTTAAGAGGACTGGAAAATGACAATGAAAAAGTCGTGGCTGCGAATGGCGGTGCTGGGCGTTGTGACGATCGGGGCTGGATTGTCGCTGGGCCGGATCGCCCTAGCCGAGGAAAAGAAGGAGAAGACCGAACTTCACCATCGCATGAAGGACATGGACGATGCCATGAAGAAACTGCGCGGGACGCTCAAGAGCGCCGACAAGAACGCCCAGTCGCTCGAGCTGATCGCGAAGATCGAGCAGCTTGGCCTCACCTGCAAGGCACTGGTGCCCTCGAAGGCGGCGACGCTGCCGGAAGCGGATCGTCCCAAGTTCATCGCGGCCTATCGCAAAGACATGGCGCTGGTGATCGCCGAGGTGTGCAAGATGGAGATGGCGGTGCTGGACGGCGACAACGCCAAAGCACAGGAGTCGTTCGACGCGCTGAAGGATCAGGAAGAAAAGTCGCACGACCAGTTCAATGAAGAAGACTCGAAGTAACCAGCGAATTGTCGATCGCGACGAAGGGTAATCCCAAATGCGTTATCGCTTCATCTGTCTCCTGGCGGCGCTGGTGTTGTTCAGTCGAGGCGTCGACGCGGCCGACAGCCGTCTGCTTTATGTCGTCGTTCCGGGCATTCATGACAAGGCGAAGGAAGGCATCCTCGTCTACGACATCGATCACGATCACAAGCTGCTGCGGCGGATCGCCATTCCCATCTTCAAACCCTCAGAGCAGCCCGATGACAGCAAAGGCCTCTGCATCTGCACTTCCACCAATCGGATCTACTACAGTCACGCCAATCATCTCAATTGCGTCGACCTGAAGACCGAGCAGACGCTCTGGGAAAAGACCTACGATTCCGGATGCGATCGGATGGCGATGACGCCGGATGGGCGAACGCTTTACATGCCGTCGGGCTATTGGACGAACACGCCATATTGGTATGTGATCGACGGCGAGAGCGGGGAAGTGCGCGGCAAGATCGACCACGCGGCCGGGGCGCACAATACGCTCGTCAGCCTGGACGGCTCGCGGGTTTATCTGGAGGGCCTAAAGGATAAATCACTGGCCGTTGTGGACACAAAAACCGACAAGGTGATCGGCCACGTCGGTCCGATGGGAAATATCCCAAGGCCGTTCACGATCAACGCGGCGCAGACGCTAGCGTTTGTCTGCGTGGATGGGCTGCTGGGATTTGAGGTCGCGGATTTGAAAAGCGGCAAGTCGATCCATCGCGTGGAGGTCGAGGGGTTCAAAAGTGGCAGTGTGGCTTCGCACGGGTGCCCGAGCCATGGCGTTGGACTGACTCCTGACGAGAAGGAGGTTTGGGTGGTGGATGCCCACAACAAACAGCTTCACGTTTTCGATGCGACCGCCCTGCCGCCCAAACCCGTGTCACATGTGGCGCTGGAGAATGAGCCGTATTGGGTAACATTCAGCATCGACGGAACATTCGCCTATCCGTCAACGGGAGATGTAGTCGACGTGAAGGGGCGAAAGATACTTTCGGTGCTGAAGGATGAGGACGGTAAGCGCGTTCAGAGCGAGAAAATGGTCGAAGTTGATTTTGCCGATGGCAAAGCCGTGCGCAACGGCGATCAGTTTGGCGTCGGACGCGCGAAGTAGCGATCGCCCGCTACAGACGGCTGATCAACAACTCGCGCTGGAAGATCATTTCCTTCGGCAGGTCGCCGGCCAGCTTGAGAAACAGTTCTTCGTGGCCGAGTATCTCGCGTTTCACGTCTTCGTTATCGATGGTTTGAAGCGCCCGAATATCGTCCATGTCGATGTCGAGGCCTTCCAGGTCAATGTCTTCGGCGCGCGGCATCCAGCCCAGCGCGGTTTCCTGCGCATAGGCCCGGCCATGGGCGCGGTCGATGATCCATTTTAGAACGCGCATGTTTTCGCCGTAGCCCGGCCAAAGGTAGCGGCCTTGATCGTCCTTGCGGAACCAGTTGACGTGGAAGATGCGCGGGCAGTCGCGCATCTTCTGACGCATGCGCACCCAGTGCACCAGGTAGTCGCGAATGTTGTAGCCAATGAACGGAAGCATGGCCATCGGATCGCGGCGAACGATGCCTACTTGCCCCGTGGCGGCGGCGGTGGTTTCGGAGCCGAGGGTTGCGCCCAGATAGACGCCGTGCACCCAATTGAATGCCTGGAAGACCAGAGGAACAGTGCGCGAGCGCCGGCCGCCGAAAATAATGGCGGAGACCGGGACGCCCTGCGGATCTTTTGCAGCGGGGTCGAGCGCGGGGTTGTTTTCCATTGGCGCGGTGAAGCGGGAATTGGGATGCGCCGCCTTCTGGCCACACCCGGCTGTCCACGGATTGCCCATCCAATCAGTACATTCGGCCGGCGGCTCATCGGTCTTGCCCTCCCACCACACATCGCCATCGGGCAGCAGCGCCACATTCGTGAAAATCGTATCGTGCGTCATGCACTGCATGGCGTTGGGATTGGTCGTCCAGTTGGTCCCAGGAACGACCCCGAAGTAGCCATTTTCAGGATTGATCGCGCGCAAGCGGCCTGACGTTTCATCAACCCACATCCAGACGATGTCGTCGCCAACGGTGGTGACCGTCCATCCTTCCTTACGATACTTCTCGGGCGGGATGAGCATCGCGAAGTTGGTCTTGCCGCACGAGCTGGGAAACGCGGCGGCGACGTAGGTCTTCTCGCCGAGCGGGCTGGTCGCGCCGGTCAGCAGCATATGCTCGGCCATCCACCCCTGCTGCTGGCCAAGGAAGCTGGCAATGCGAAGGGCAAGACACTTTTTCCCAAGCAGCGCATTGCCGCCGTAACCGGAGCCGAAGCTCCAGATGGTATTGTCGAACGGGAAGTGGCAGATGTAGCGGCGCTCGGGATTGATGTCGCCGACACTGTGCTGGCAGCGCGTAAAGTCGTCGCGCTCGCCCAATTGCTTCCAGGCGACGTCGCCCATGCGGGTCATGAGACCCATGTTGACGGCGACGTAGACCGAATCCGTTACTTGCACGCCGACCTTGGCAAGCGGCGAGCCGATCGGACCCATGACAAACGGGATGACATACATCGTTCGCCCGCGCATGCAACCGTCGAAGAGGCCGCGCAGCAGCGCGTACCCCTGCTTGCTTTCCATCCAATTGTTGGTCGGGCCGGCCATGTCCTTGCTGGGCGTGCAGATGAAGGTGAGCTGCTCGCTGCGGGCAACGTCGTTCGGGTTGCTTCGATGCAGGTAACAGTTGGGAAGTTTTTCCTGGTTCAGCTTGATAAACGTGCCGTCGTCGAGGCCTCGCTCGATGAGGCGCTCTTTTTCCTCCGCGCTGCCGTCACACCAGTAAATCTGATCGGGCTGGCAGAGCGAGGCGGTCCGGGTGACCCACTTCCGCACGTGTTCGTTGGCGGCCGCCGGGGCTTCATTGGACATGTATTGCGTGTCGTTTACGTTAAGCGTTGCTGCTGACATCATCAGTCCTTTCACGATCCGATAATCATCGTTTGCAAGTATGCGCCCAAAGTCACGCAATTGACATGAGATTACTTTGCGATTGGTTGCCGCTGCAATGTCTCCTGAGCGTCATTGGTCCAATAAGATCGCGCTGGACCTGGCAATTTTGTGCTGATCGAGCGTCTGCGGTTGTTGCATTGCCGCATTGCCGAATAATTCTCTGTGGCGTCTTACCGGCAGCCGAGCGCGGATGTCGAACAGCCGGAAAAACGTACAATCATGAACCGTTGCAATCGAGCTGTTGGCGACTGAAGTGTTGATGACGCGCCAGTATCGAGCGAGGCCGATCGACATGCTGTGGCATGTCGCGGCCGGGGATATGCCCGGATTTCT